>ASPJ01000084.1 GCA_000405805.1 Fidelibacterota bacterium SCGC AAA003-L08 | reverse complement strand
TTAACGCTGGATTCAGCTTCATAATTAGGCCTATCCATGATTTCAATAGGCTTTATATGTTTTTTAATAGATATATCGCTCATAGGAAGATGAGCATTTATTGATGATAAAATAAAACTCTCATTATTAACTCTTTCAACGTATTTCCAGATTCTATCTGTATCTTGAGCAATAGTATATCCATCTACTGTTTCATGCCAGTTATTCCATTCATCTCCTCGAACATGTCCTTCAAATTCTATTCCAGATGGTTGATTAAATGTAAT
The DNA here is from genome assembly GCA_000405805.1 of Fidelibacterota bacterium SCGC AAA003-L08. Lineage (GTDB taxonomy): Bacteria > Fidelibacterota > Marinisomatia > SCGC-AAA003-L08 > D37C17 > SCGC-AAA003-L08. The sequence continues at coordinate 1,826 of ASPJ01000084.1, read as the reverse complement.
TTTCTGACTAGTTGCTGGGATTGCAAATATGCTAGATATAATAATTAAAAAATATAATTGGTAAAAAAATAGTTCTCATCACAACTTAAATTTACTTTGAGCTAGACAGCTAAAACAATCTTTACTCTTCACAGTCAAAATTCAGTGTAGTGTTTCCATTTGATTTCACCCAGTATCCACTCCCGGGAGATAATTCTGTAAGACTACCGACCCAGGTGCCATTTGCTAATTGCTGAGTAGCCTGGCCTTCTCCTATAATCTGTATGATATCCCCGTTGCCAATTTCACTAACAGGCTTCTCTAAAGGACAGCAATAAGAAATCAATTCCAATGCATCATCCAATACATATTCTTCAGTTTCACATTTATGACCCGCAGTAAGGTGTATAAATGCTTCATTTGTATTAATCCAGTACCCTAATCCACAATCAATCTCTATTAAGCTTCCAACCCAGGAACCAGGTGTTATCTGATTTGCTGCAACTCCGGATCCAATAACTCCGCTAATATGCTCTCCAGTAATAACATTGCCTATTAAATTATCTTCAGGAATTACGCATATACCTACCAAGCTTGCTCCTTCATGTAAATCATGAGCTCCTATATAATCTGATTTGTCAGAAAGATTATCATGAATATCAACACTGTTTGTATAATATTCATCATAGCTCTCATCTTCAAGAGGCACTGTAATATTATTTTCAACAGTAGTGTATGATATATTATCTAAAGCAGTAGTTTGGTGGTATGCGAAGTCGATATCTTCTGTATAATTCCAACTGATATCAATATTATTACCTTCGCCTGATGAATAAGCTGTAATTTCTGGTGTAGATGGATTGATATTATCTGCTGATTCACCTTCAATAAACTCAATACTTTCAAAGTTCCCTTCATCCATATTGGCAATAATTCTAAATTCTGTTGAAAGATTGTTTTTGTAACGTATTAACCTCAACATTGTACATGTCAGATCCATATGCACCGAAAGATTGAACAACCACCCAGTCAGCATCATCTTTTCTTTCAATAGTGTAGGCTTCAGATCTTGATAAGCCATCTGTATCATAGAAAGAACGATTAAAACTCATATAGACTCTTCCACCCTGATCCTCTGGAACATCTGCCACAGAAACCCCCCATGCTCCAAATCCACATACATCTATATTGTATTCATTTTCATCACATACAAAACAATAATCCCAGTCATTACCAAAGCATTGATCGCACTCATCAAATTCTTCAGGAAGACAGCAATCTTCTATTACATCATAAATACGTCCAGAGAAACACTCACCGTCACACCCAATACCACTGTTAGCTTCATGGAGGGAGTTGCCTTCTGAACACACACCGCAACTATCCATAAATGCCTGCCCCTCACAGTCACCATTACAATCCATAAGACTACAGCTATCACTATTTAAGCAGTTGTCAGCATAATTATCTCCAAAACAAACTCCGCATTCATCCAAATCACTATTGCATTCATAGCCACTATTACCTCCACAGCATTGCCCGCAATCATCCAATTCTGCATTTCCACATTCACCATTCCCTGTTGTATCTTCACATGAAACAGGAGTGCTAAAAACTGCAATCACCATTGCAATCCATATCCTCATTTGGAATATGCCCTGACATGCCGGCCGAACACACACCACAATCATCTATATATGCGTCACCATCACATTCACCATTGCAATCAAATTCAACAATACCTCCACATTCACCATTACAATCTATATTAACAATACAATTTCCATCACAATCATAATTTTCTTCTACATAAAAACAAGAACCATCGTCTGAATTAGCTTCTGAAT
>ASPJ01000083.1 GCA_000405805.1 Fidelibacterota bacterium SCGC AAA003-L08 | reverse complement strand
ATTGATATTCCATGCGGAGCTGGTGATGGAATATTGAATTCATTAGATGTCATTAAGATTATTTCCTGATAGTCAATTTCATGAATAATCGTAGATTCAGCCCCAGGCATCATATTCCCCATAGGCATCATTCTTGAACAATACAATTTTTTATCATTTTTTATTCAATGTAAGTAGAGCAGGAGAATCTCCTACAAATATTTTATCAATAAATTCATTTGTGATTAATTCAAATCGTGCAATATATCCGCTTGCTATCGTTGTAACAAACCAATACCCATTCAAATCATCAACTGCAATAAAATGAGGAGTATTGTTACTCATTTGCATGCCTCCTCCAGACTCCATGCACATGTCCATCGTCCATTCACAGCCATCTACCATATTGCAGGAAATCTCACTAGTATAATCCATGCATGATATATCATTGAAATCAGTATTTATTGTTTCCTCTAACTGGAATGTCTCTGAATCAACAATTCCAATTTGATCCAGCATTTGAAGTCCAATATATATTTTACTTGGAAGACAAAGATTAAAAATCACTAAGAAAAATATTTTTTTCATATTAATAAAAATACTCCAGTTTCAACATGTATAACTTATAGTGTTTTTATATCAAAGAAATGTAACAGAATTTTACAACTACTTATGATGTATATATTTCCCATCACCAAATTCTATCACTTGAATTTTGACTTTAGCTGTTCCATTTGTCACAAAATCTAATTTGAGCGCAGCTCCATATGAACAGTCTAGTATTCTGCCATCGACATAAGGGCCTCTATCATTGATTCTAAGTACTATTGATTTATCATTCTCTAAATTAGTAATTCTAGCTACTGTTCCAAGAGGCAGTGTTCTATGAGCTGCTGTAACACCATACATATCAAATACTTCTCCATTTGCAGTCAATTTTCCGTGAAACTGAGTACCATAATATGAGGATACACCTATTTGTTCTTTTTTATGATTTGTCTTAGTTGATTTACTTTTTTTATTATTTGAATTATAAGATGATGAAGTTGATGAATATCTTGGAGATGGAGTGCAACTAAAAATAACAAATATGGTCATTAATAGAACTGTTTTATACATGCTAAATATTCAAATTTCCTTTTAAATCTGCTATTGAATTTATATTATTTGTATGCAAATAGTTTTCTAAATCTGACACAAGTCTAACACCTATCCCAGGCTCTTTATAATTTAAAGTTCCAATTTGAATTAAATCTGCACCCGCTAAAATAAATTCAACTATATCTTCTACAGACTGAATTCCTCCTAAACCTATGATTGGAATAGATATAGCCTTATATATTTTATGAACATTAGCTAATGCTATAGGCTTAATTGCAGGGCCTGACAACCCTCCATAAACTGTATTGATTTTTGGTTTACGTGTTTTTACATCAATCCCCATACCTACCAATGTATTTATTGCACTAATACAATCCGCACCTCCATTTTCAGACGCTTTAGCTATATCTTCTATTTTTGTTACATTTGGACTTAATTTCATGATTAATATTTTATTGGTATGCTTTCTTAATTCTTTGGTTAATTTTTCAGTCATTACAGGGTCTACTCCAAATTCCATTCCACCTTCCTTTACATTCGGACATGAAATGTTAATTTCATATCCCGAATGGCTACCATTATTGGACTCAAGTATTTGAAGAGTCTTAACATAATCTTCAATAGCATAACCCGCAATATTAATTATAAAATTTGTATCTAATTGATTTAAGTATGGCAGTTTACTTGCACAATATTCCTCAACACCAAGATTCGCAAGCCCAATAGAATTTAACATTCCTGAACTAGTTTCAGCTATACGTGGCTGAGGGTTTCCCTCTCTTGGATGTAAAGTAACTGATTTAGTGACAACTCCCCCTAATTTCTCAATATCTATAAATTTACCTACTTCATCGCCATATCCAAATGTCCCACTTGCTGTTAATATCGGATTTTTAAACACTGTATCTTTTATTTTTACAGATAACATGTTTTGATATCCTTTGCTCTAAATATTGGTCCATCGATACATCCTAAAGCATATTTTTCTCTATATGAAGTTTTCTTAGTATCTGTATTGTTTAATTCTA
>ASPJ01000082.1 GCA_000405805.1 Fidelibacterota bacterium SCGC AAA003-L08 | reverse complement strand
TGCCATAGCAGAAGCCATTGCTTTGAAATGATAAATAGGATTAATCCGTGTAAATAAGAAAAATATTAATGGTAAGACTATCAAGAGATGAATACTAAGACCTGCAAAAATTGTAAGCATATAAAATCCTAGTCTAGAGAACATCTCAAAACCAGATGTAGCAACTGTCTTTGTAATCAACCCAAAAACTCCAATTGGTGCTAGCATAATAATGAACTTTGTCATTATCATAACTCCCTCGAATAAGGCTGTAAAAAATGATCTTAATTTTGTTCTATAATTATCTGGTAATTGAGTAATTACAACTCCAAGGAATATTGCAAAAAATATAATAGAGAGCATATCTCCCTCTGCCATTGCAGAGATTGGATTAGTAGGGATCATATCAATCAAAATATCTCCGACTGAGCGATCTGTTTGAATTTTAGAGTGATCATATGCTCCAGAACTCATTGGTATACCTTTGCCAGGCTGAATTAAATTAGTTAATGTTAATCCAATAATAATGGCGCACATACTAGTACCTACATAGTAGGCTATTGTTTTAAGACCTAAGCGCCCTAATTTTCTCCTATTTGCTATTCCTGATACACCTGTAATAATTGATGTGAAAATCAGAGGTAAAATAATCATTTTTAATAATCTAACAAAGATGATCCCTAAAGCTTCAATAAATGAAAATGCCTTATTATCTACAATAGGGGGATCATATATTCCATTATTATTAAAATCGTAATATGCCTCACCATCCATATTATCTAGTTTGATTTTATTCATATCATATAAATAATATTTATGATATTCTAATTCAGTATCTAATCTATTTAGTGCAAGAATTTTAAATAAATCTTCCTTTGATTTTTCAGTGTCATGAAAAACTTTATAATTAAGATCTTGCCTCTCTATAAAAGCCCAAAGGGAACTACCAGTTATACCATCTATCCATCTTATTGGATCTACCCCCTTGGAATCCCATTTGTCATTTCCATTTGAATCAAAATAATATTCCCCTGACTTATTATATATTCCTCTTTCATATTCCTGCATTTGTCTTGCTTCATTTAAATACTTGTAAGCCTGATTATAATGTGAGGAATAAACAATAAGTTCATTAGGGTATTCTAAAAAATCCATCTCATCTTCTTCTATTTTTTGGAAGGCTTTACTTTTAGGTGTGTATTTATCAAAATACTCTTTAATCGTAGATTTATATTCATTTTTAGATTCAGCAGTTAAATTATCAAAATAATCAATATATGCTGTTGCTATTTGATAATCGGTCATACCACCTATATCTACTGATAATATTTTCAAATCATCTTTCAGAGAATCAATAAAATCTACTGTATCATTTTGGGCTAGAGTATATTGCAGAGTATTTTCTATTGAATTAACAGGTCTATAAAAGAGTGAACCAACAAAAATACCCACAGCCATTGCTATTAAAATCTGCCAATGTAATTTTAATTTAAACATATTTTTTCGCCTTCTCCTTATAGAGCAATTAAAAGTTGTGATATAGCTCTCAAAATTTAACCATATATATGAAATGTGAGCTATAATAAAAAAAAAGATGCACTACTGGATTAATTTTCTCATGAATTCTAAATAAAAAGAAAGATTAGAGGAAAAAAATGACAAATATACTATTTACAATTATCGTAGCCCTTGGGATGAAAGTCGTAGATGTAACTTTTTCACCAACATACTATATGATAACGTATCAGGATGGGCAAAGAGAAGAGGTAGTTGTTACTAAAGATAATGATATTTGTCCTCATTACTGCGGGATTGATCATGCACATAAAGTTAACTTCTGTGAAGGAGGAGATTGTAGTCCCATTAATGAGAGCTTTGTAATAAGTAAATATAAAGCTGATAACAATACATTCAATTTGTATTGTAAAGGGAAAGAAATTATGCTTTTTGAGCAGATTGAGAGAGTTAAGCCCAGTAATAAGAAAAAGAAGGGAAATTCAGTTAAATTATTCTAGAAACAAAAAAGCCCTTTTTTCAAAGGGCTTTTCTATTAAAACTAATACAGTGAACTATATTAATTAAAAGTTTACCTTAAGGGAAACTCGTAATTGATCAGAAGTAGGATTCGTAGCCATTTGATTAATTACATAATCAAGATTAACGCTAAAATCACTTGTAACCCCATAATTCCCACCTATAGTAAAC
>ASPJ01000081.1 GCA_000405805.1 Fidelibacterota bacterium SCGC AAA003-L08 | reverse complement strand
AACAATTGTTTTCCCACTTCCCACATCTCCCTGTATTAATCTATTCATAGGATGATTGCTTTTTAAATCATTTCTTATTTCTCTTAATACTTTAATTTGGGCATTTGTCAGTTCAAAATTCAAGCTATCATAGATGGCTTTTACATAAGGACCTCTATTAATAAATTCCTTCCCTAGTTTATTTTTTATATAATTTTTTTTAAGGGCCATCAATAGTTGTAAGAAAAAAAGCTCATCAAATTTCAATCTATATAAACCCATATCTAAGTGATATTGATCATCAGGGTTATGTATTGTTTCTAAAGCATTGTGGTGCGCATATAATCCCTCACTTTTTATAAATGAAGAGTTATAAAAATCTTCTATAACATCAATTGAATTTAATGCATTCATTATGATGCGTCGTAATCCCCTAGAATCTAGCCCTACAGACTTTAGATCTTGAGTAGATGGATATAAGGGAATGATTCTTTGAGTATTTATAGGATCTTCTTCATCTATTAAATCAAATTCAGGATGAATTATTTTTAGTCCATTATAAAATTCGACCTTTCCAAATATTGCAATTGCATCTCCAATTTGGAATTTATCTGAAATCCATGATATGCCTCTAAACCAGACACAGTTTAAAGTCCCAGTAGAATCTGATATGGTTAACTGAAAAAACCTTCTTTTTTTTGCAGGTTTAATGCCAAAAGCATCAACTCTGGCTAAAATAACTGCCTCATCCCCTATTCGAAGATGATTTATAGTTTTAATATTTGTTCGATCTAGATATCTTCGAGGGAAGTGATATATTAAATCTCCGACAGTTTTTAAGCCATTTTTTTTAAGTATTTTTCCACGAGCAGGGCCTACACCTTTAGTATAGATAATATCTGTTTCTAAATTAGTATTGTAATATCCATCTGGATTTGACATAATTTTATTATAACTATGATTTTAAGGAATTCAAATTATCTAGTAATTTTGTTAAACTAGCCTGATAATCTGCTTGCTTAGTTTGTTCATGCTTAACGATATCATCTGGAGCCCTCTTTACAAAATTATCATTATTTAATTTTTTATTTACAGCTCCAAGTCGTCCTTCTATATCATCTGCTTGCTTCTGCAAGCGTTCTATTTCTTTATTAATATCAATCAAGCCTTTTAAGGGAATGAAAAATTCTATATCTTGTATAACTCCTGCAGCAGATTGAGCAGGTTTTTCTATATTATCTCCAGATATAATGTCTTCCACCTTCACTAGTTTCTTTAATAAATTGGAATTACTACTTATAATATTAGTTTTCTCTGCAGAGCCTCTTACAATCAATGTAATAGGTTTTGAAGGAGATATAGATAGAGTTACCTTAATATTTCTTATTTTTTTAATAATATCCATAATCACCTGGACATCAGATTCTACTTCATGATTAATTAAATTATTATTTACTTCTGGCCAGGATGAAACTATTAAATCACTTTCATCTTTAGCCTTAATATTATGCCATATTTCTTCTGTAATAAATGGTGTATAAGGATGCATGAGTTTCAAGATATTTCTTAACACATGAATAGATGTAATGAGATTGCGCTTACAATCTTCATCATTTTTCCCATATAATCTTGATTTAGAAAATTCAAGATACCAATCGCAGAAATCATTATGAACAAAATTATATACATCCTTTACGGCATCATTCATTTTATATTCATCATAAGCTTTATTTACGCTCAGTATAGTTCGATTTAAGGATGATAGTATCCATTTGTCAGTTATATCCATATCTGAATAATTGGGCAGTTCAAATTCATTTAAACTATTATCTCCTTTATTCATTATTACAAAACGAGCTGAATTCCATAATTTATTCATGAAATTTCTTCCCTGTTCAATTTTATCTTCTGAAAATAGAATATCTAATCCTTGAGGAGCAATTATCAATAATCCAACGCGAAGTGCGTCAGCGCCATATTTATCTATCAATTCTATAGGGTCAGGAGAGTTACCTAATGATTTACTCATTTTTCTACCTTGAGAATCTCGAATTATTCCATTAAAATAAACATTTGAAAATGGTTTTTTCCCTGTAAAATAATACCCAGCCATAATCATTCGTGCTACCCAGAAGAATATAATGTCAGGTCCAGTTGCTAAATCCTGAGTAGGATAAAAACGTTTTAAATCATCTGTTTTTTTAG
>ASPJ01000080.1 GCA_000405805.1 Fidelibacterota bacterium SCGC AAA003-L08 | reverse complement strand
TTTATAAAGATTATTATAAATATAAATTAGATAATTCAATAGAAATAAATAAAGAAGAGGGTGAAATAATAAATTATGATAAACTTTCTAAGCCATTAACTAATGAATTAGATTATTTTATTAAGAATTTAGATAAAAATTTCTCTATCTCTAATGGTGATTTAGGGTTAAATGTAGTTCAAATTTTAGAAAATATTTAAGATTGGAATAATATGAAGAAGGAATCTACGGATAATTATTTTGTTCATGAATCATCATATGTTGATGATAATTGTATTATTGGTAATAATACAAAAATTTGGCATTTTTCTCATATTCAATCCTATTCGGTGATAGGAGCTAATTGTAGTATTGGACAAAATGTTAATATAGCTAATAATGTAAAAATAGGTAATTTTGTTAAAATACAGAATAATGTTTCTGTTTATGAGGGTGTTGAATTAGAAGATTACGTTTTCTGTGGCCCATCAATGGTTTTTACTAATGTAATAAACCCAAGGTCTAAATACCCAAAAAGGAATAAAAAATTGTATTTAAAAACTTTAGTTAAAAAAGGAGCTTCAATTGGAGCTAATGCTACAATATTATGTGGAAATATAATAGGCCAACATGCTTTTATTGCTGCAGGATCAGTTGTTACATCAGATGTAGATGATTATTCCCTAATGTTAGGTATTCCAGCTAAAAGAGTGGGATGGATAAGTGAACATGGAGTAAAGTTGAACTTTAAAAATAATATAGCAATATGTTCTGCAAGCGGTGAACAATATCAATTTAAAAATAATATTGTAACAAAGATAGAATAAAAATGCAATTATCTCCTCCATATTCATTACCTGCAAAAGCTTTTATTATTTCCTTTGGAAAAATAATTAATAGACTTGCAGCATTATTTGCAATTATATATTTATCATATCATTTGCCAAAGGAAGATTATGGAAGTTATAGACAGGTTTGGTTATTGTTTAATACTTTAGTTCCTATCTTATCATTGGGAATACCTATCAGTGTTAATTACTTTTTCCCATTATTAAAAGAGAAAGAAAGAAAATCATTCATTTTTCAAACTTATTTTTCTCTATTAATATTAGGTCTTTTTTTTGCAGTATTATTTTTTTTAGGATCATCTATTTTTTCGATATTATTTAATAATAATCAAATTAAAGAGTTAATGAGATATTTTTGTATTATTCCTTTTTTAGCATTACCAACATTATTTTATCAAAATTTATTTGTTTGTTTAAATAACCCTGTTTTAGCTACAAAAATCAGTTTGGTATCAAGTGTTTTCTATTTCATGTCAATTATAGTTCCTTTAGAATTAGGATATTCAATTGCTGTAATGATATATTCTTTAACTATATTTTATCTATTCCAATTTTTGATTATTTCATTCCTATACTATAGAATATTTAAACAAGAGATATTTATTTTTAACAAAAATTTACTTGTAAAACAATTTCAGTATGCAATCCCTGTTGGGATTTCATCTGCAATAGGAATTATAGTTATTAATATTGACAGTATTTTTATATCAGCTTATTTTGATACTAAATCCTTTGCTGAGTATGCAAATGGTGCTATGGAATTACCCTTTATAGGTATAATTACAGGCTCCATTATGGCTGTTTTAATGCCTGAATTTGTTAAAAGGTACAATGAGGATAAAGTTGAAGATGTAATTAGATTATGGCACTCATCTATTAATAAAGTAGCAACATTTTTTCTCCCCTTAATGTGTTTTTTATTTATTTTTTCTCAAGAATTAATAATAATATTTTTTTCTAATGCATATAAAAATGGAATAAGCTCTGACATTTTTAGAATATATCTTCTCCAGTTACCATGTAGGATTACCATCTTTGGAATTATTCTTCTATCTATTAACCAAACTAAATTTGTTTTAAAATCAACTGCATTATGTTTGTTATTAAATATACTATTAAATTATATTTTAATTAAAGAGTACAACTTGGGGATAATGGGACCAGCAGTTGCAACAGTAATTTCATTATATTTTGTATCAATTTTGCAATTAAAACAGATTAGTATAAAATTTAATATGAAATTATCAAAAATATTTCCATGGGTTTATTTAATTAAGTTAATTTGTATTTCAATAATCACTACAGTTATCATTTATCTAATTGATTTTGAACAATAAAATATGCACCCCATTCTTATGCTTGTATTGCTACCAACTCTAATAATACCTCTATTTTTTGATATTATTTTACCATAAAACATTACATTATCTTCAAAAACAATATCATTGATGGAATCACTAATAATAGAACTAT
>ASPJ01000079.1 GCA_000405805.1 Fidelibacterota bacterium SCGC AAA003-L08 | reverse complement strand
TAAAACTATGCCATTCTGATGGAACTTCTTCTTCTTCAAAGATTGCTTCAACGGGACACTCAGGTTCGCATGCACCACAGTCAATACATTCATCAGGATCGATGTATAGCATCTTCCCAGTAGGGTCAAAACCATCTTCCTTAGCTTCTGCTCCAGCCCCCTCTTTATCATGTGGCCCATGTATACAGTCAACAGGGCAAACTTCAACGCATGCTGTATCACAAGTCCCTACACAAGGTTCTGCAATAATATATGTCATGATAAGTCCTTTAAATTCCTAGTTATAAAAATATTATAATTATAATATTCAAAATTTACATATTAAAAATGAATTTTGACAAATAATACTAATGATTTGATAAAAAATAAATTCTTCTTAAATTAGAGGGTAAGATGTTTCTGTTTTTTGGCAATTTTAATTTAAGAGCATTTAGGTTTTTAATTTTATTTTAATGTTTAACTTTTGTTGATCTTTTATATTTTTTTTAATTAGAGTTAATTAATATTTCAACATTATTATTTTTTATGACAAGTTTTCCAATTTTTACCCTAAATCTCATAATAATACTTGTCTAATATCTTCCAAACAACGAATACATCTTCATAACAATATGATAAAATATGCTAATATTTATATTTAGCATAACGCTAAATCTGTATTCTGTTTTAAAACAAAAATAGATTTAGGAAAGGTGTATGTGATGAAATTGATAAAAGAAATATTCATCAATGTTACTGCCGGCAGCACTAGAATAGCTATTATAGAGAATGGTATTCTAAATGATTTATTCATTGAACTACCTGAGCATCAACGAATGGTGGGGAGTATATATAAAGGTAGAATACAAAATGTTATTCCAGGTATGCAAGCAGCATTCATTGATATAGGTCATGATATTAATGCTTTCTTACCTTTTTCAGAAATGGGAAATGATGAAAATATGAAACAATTTTCATTTTCAGATGATAATGAAAAAGTAGTTAGAAATAAGAAAAAATTTGACCCTGCAAAAGATTTAAAAAAAAATGATGAAATATTAGTTCAAGTAATAAAAGAACCTTTTAGTGGGAAAGGCCCTCGAGTAACAACTGATATATCTTTGCCTGGTAGTTTCATGGTATTAGTCCCAAATATAGACTATATTGGTATATCAAGAAAAATTTCTGATAAATACGAGAAAAGAAGACTGCGGAGAATTGTAAATGAATTTAAACCCAAAGGTTTTGGAATAATTATCAGAACTATCTCCCAAGGCAAAAATAATACCTTGTTAAAATCTGATTTTGATAGATTATGGAATCAATGGAATCAGTTAACTGATGAAATTGATAAAATAGAAGCCCCTAATTTAGCATATGATGACTTTGTAACTTCTGACCAAGTTATTAGAGATTTATTTGCCCCCAATATAAATAAAATTTATATTGATGACAAACCACTATATAAAAGAATCTATGGTTACGTTAAGGAAGTAAATCCTGAAGAAATAGAAAAGATCGAATTAAGGAAGAATAAAGGTTATATATTTGATGAACACAATATAGAAGAACAAATTAGAAAAAGTCTGCAGAAAAAAGTGTGGCTTAAGTGTGGTGGACATTTAGTGATTGAACATACCGAAGCTATGGTAGTTGTAGATGTTAATAGCGGTCGATTTATAGGTAAAAAAGATCATGAGCAAAATTCTTTAAAAATTAATATTGAAGCTGCTAGAGAAGTTGCACATCAACTTCGATTAAGAGATATTGGAGGCCTAATAGTTATTGATTTCATAGATCTTCAAGAAGAAAAAAATCGAAGAAAAGTTTTTGAAGAATTACGTAATCATTTAAAGAAAGATCGTGCAAAAGTATCTCTTTCAGAATTCTCTAATTTTGGTTTATTAGAAATGACTAGACAAAGAACACGATTGAGTTTGCTATATACTGTTTGTAATGAATGTCCAGAATGTAATGGATTAGGGCTTGTGTATTCTTATGATACAGTTTTAACTAATTTAGAAAATTGGCTCAAGAAATTTAAAAGCAAACATAGAGATAAAAGATTAGTCATTAACATGAACTCTAATGTTTCAGATTATATTACTAAAAATAAATCAAAAATAATTACTGGAATGATGTGGTCTAATTGGACATTTTTAACTATTAAAGGCGATGATAATATTAGCCTTAATGATTTCAAGGTTTTTTCTAAAAAAAGAAATCAATATGTCACGGATCAAGTATAACTTGTAATTTAGAATTATATAATTCTAAATTAGTGGGCTTAAAAAGAGGTAGCATGTACGCATTAGTAGAAATAGCAGGAAAACAATTTAAAATTGAAGAAAATTCTCAATTGAGGGTGCCTTACAATTCAGAAAAAATTGGAGGTAAAGTAACTTTT
>ASPJ01000078.1 GCA_000405805.1 Fidelibacterota bacterium SCGC AAA003-L08 | reverse complement strand
ATGTAATGGCATGCCAATCATTCCTGAACTATTCATTTTAATACTCCTTTACTTTATTTTTCTGAAATTCAATACCTTTTAATAATCGAAGCCCTATCAATCTATTGATAAGTGCCATTTTTGATACATTTTTAAATGCACCTGATGATAAAATTTTATTTATTAACATGAACGTCTTTTTCTTCTTTGATTTTGGGAAAATAAATTCCAATAGACTTCTTTTTGATACATCTACAGGTCTTCTGTGTGATTTGAAAAATAACTTCTTAACTGAGCTTGTAGGCATTAGTAGATGTGCAGCAAATTTATCTGCCTGAACTTCAATGGGATTTTTCTTTTCTTGCTGATTTTCATCATTACAGCCTTTAATTTTTCTATTAAGAGATGTATCGTTCATCTCTGAATGAAGTATTATATGTCCTATTTCATGAGCAATAGTAAAATGCAATCTTCCTGGCTGATTTTCAAGAATGGCATTTACTTCAATTGTTTTAGTTCTTTTTATTAATCCTCCGAGAATATTAGAATCAGCATATATACCATCGCTTCTAAAATCAATGTCATAGCCAAGATGCTCAAGCATTTCTAAAACTGGAACATTGTAATAATCCATATCATTAGATTTGGAAAACTTATCAATCAAATCAATACATCTTGATTCTATTTCTTTATTGCTTAAATATGGATACTTATTATCTATCATGATTTATTGCTCTTTTTGTTTTTAATTTGCTCCGTTAATTCTTGCCATTCTTTTTTACTTAAATTTTTTGCAGTTCGGAGAAAATCTGGAACTTCAGCAGGCATCTTGTTGATTATATTTTTAATTTCATCATCTACTTTGTCTGCTAGCGATAAAAGTTTATCCAAGTCATAATCAAGCGCTTTAGATATTTTCTTCAATACTTCTTGAGAGGTTTTAATTCGTCCATTTTCTATATATGATATGTTTACAAATGAGACTCCTACCTGTTTAGCAAGAGCTCTCAAGCTCACCCCTTTCTTCTTCCTTAGGCCTCTTATTAATTCCCCTAACTTCTTATTCATTATTGCTCCTTTTAGTTAATTACTGCTTAACAAAATATATAAAAGTTAAATGATACTTAACAAGCTTTTTTTTTAAATAAATTTTAATTAGTATGGGTAATTAGATTTGCTGCTTAGAATTATTTATACCGATTGTATTTGCGGCTATACTATAAGGAAAGGCGCTTAATAAATCATTATTCATAAGATATAGATTTTTTCTTGATCGAGTTATAGCTGTGTAAGCCCATCTCTTATAATCAAGCGATATATATTGCTTGGTTGAGTGAAGATCTACAAAAACATTATCCCATTCACCTCCTTGAGATTTATGGCATGTTATCGCATATCCATACTTAACTTTAACGCAATTAAAATACTTGTCAGTCTTCATTAATTCTTGAAATTCTTTTGATTTTGGTTTTATATCTTTATTTCTAATAATAAGGTCTACAAGCAGGGCACTTCTTTCATCTCTGCTAAGCATAGTATTTTTAGATAGCAATAAGTTCTCCAATATTTTACATTTAAACTGATTTTTCTCAGTAGAGTCTATACTTGATACCAGAACATCTCTAAAAACGAGCTCAATAGTTCCCCTCCCCTTCAAAGAGATTGTTCGAGTCTCACGACTCAATACTTCTTTAACTTTAAGAAAATCACCATTCATAAGGTGAATTGAGTGATTGTAATTATTTTCATTAACAAGCAATCTATCATCCTTCATTAAAGTATTTGGAGTATTGCTGTAGATTGCATTTCTTATTATTTGGTTATAATTGTATACACTATTATTAGTTTGAGCAATTACGATATTTGAATCATACTTTTTAATTGAATCTAGATATGTATTAGATAAATTTCCCGGATTACATTCTTTGACATCACCGTATATTTTGAAATTAATGTTGTTAAATAAAACTCCCGATGATGTATCTCTTAAATTGGTAGCATTTTTCAATATTGCGCTATCTTTATCTTGTCGTATAATTCCAGTTAATTCACAGTCTACAATATCTAAATTATATTTAAGCTTTAAATACTCTTTGCTAAGAGCAGGAGAAATGTCTGATTTAATTGGAGGGAGCTGAAATGTATCTCCTATAAAGACGATCTTTCTATCTAAATTTTTATCATGGATATTTGTATAGCAAAGTAAGTCTAGTAAAAGATTTCCGCTTCCAAACATAAACAGCTCACTGTTTGAATAAAAATCAGATATCATAGATGACTCATCTATAAAATAGATCTGATTATCAGCATCTTCATTATTTGGTCTCAATGTAAAAATGTGCTTAAAAAATCCACCTTCTATATCTCCAGATATATGAGATAAAGAGTATATCTTTCTGTGTATTGTTGATGCTAAT
>ASPJ01000077.1 GCA_000405805.1 Fidelibacterota bacterium SCGC AAA003-L08 | reverse complement strand
AGTTCAATCGGATAGAACAGTCGCCTCCTAAGCGATAGATCCCCGTTCGATTCGGGGCGAGGGTACTTGACAGTATAAAGGAGAATGATGAAAAAAGAAGATTTGAAAGAAGATGTAGTCAGAAGTGGATTGGCGTTATTTGTTAGCTATATTGCAGATAATAGCAAACAATTTATTACAGCAATACTTTTAATTTGTTTTGCTATTGGAGGGTATGGACTATATACAGCAAGCAAGGTAACTAAAGTCAATGCTTCTATGGAAGATATTCTAGCTTATTTGTCAACTATAAATAGTTCGCAGGATCCAGTTTCATCATCTATGAAGCTTAAGCTAAATAGTATAATTGATGACCATGAAAAACAATCATCAGGAATGCTTGCATTTATATATCTGTTAGATACTTATTATAAGGAGAATGACTTAGACGGGATAGCTAGGCTATTTGACAACTATTCAATTAATTTTATTGACCCATTGATAAAATCATCGTTTTTAGAAACCCAAGCTAATATAGCTATAAACAACAATAATACTAAATCTATTGAAATGCTAAATCAATCATTAGGAGTAGATCATATATATACATTCAGTATTAGATTTAAAATATCAAAGGCATTGGCATATATATCGAACAAACAATATTCTAAAGCTGGTGAATTGCTAAATAATATAAAAGATAAAAGTATTGTTGCATTAGATAAAAATAAAATTGAAGAACTGATTGCATATTGCAATACAAAATATTAATTATTGTTGTAAAAATATAGAAAAATATATAAATTGTTGAGAGGAAAGTGGGTAGTTTTACCCACTTTCTGTTTTTATAAATAAAATTGAGGTTTAAATTGATTAATAAGAATATTATAGATGCTTTCTCAGAGGTCGCAAAACAAAAGAACATAGACAGAACAAATCTAAATACAATAATTGAAGATCTATTCATGTCTATGATATCAAAAAAATATGGAGAAGATTACAATAACTTCAGTGTTATCGTAAATATGGAAAAAGGTGAAATTGAAATATATCAAGAAAAAACTATTGTCAATAATGTAGTAGACCCTGTTGTTGAAATAAATCATAAAGATGCTCTAAAGGTAGAGCCAGATCTTGAAGTAGGTGATCCATTTGTAGAAATTATAGATCCTGCAACTTTTGGTAGACGAATTATTAATACGGCAAAGCAGTATTTATCTCAAAAAATAAGAGATGTAGAGAGTCAGTCATTATATGAATCTTTTAGTAAAAAAATAGGTGAAATTATTACTGGGTCTATACATCAAATACAAAGGGATAGAATTTTTATTAATTGTGATAATGCAGAACTTATTTTACCAAAGAGCGAACAATTGCCTGTTGATAGATATAAGAGGGGAGAATCAGTGAGAGGAGTAATTAAAGCTGTTGACTATTCTTCTCGAGGGGCAGAGATTATCCTTTCAAGATCAGACAATTCATTTTTAGAAAAATTATTTGAAATGGAAATACCTGAAATAGAAGATGGTATTATTGAAATAAAAACTGTATCTAGAGTCCCTGGAGATAGAAGTAAGATAGTTGTTTATTCGATGAGAGGAAGTCGGATTCAGTCAATAGTTAGAGAATTGAACGGAGAAAAGATTGATATTATTAATTGGAGTGAATTACCAGAAGTTTTAATATCAAGATCTTTATCTCCAGCCAAGCCAATCAATTTATATATTGATGAAGATAGGCCGTACGCAGTAGCTGTTTTCGAGGATGAAGAGCTTCCTTTAGCTATAGGAAAAGGAGGACAGAATATAACTTTAGCTTCAGCTGTTTGCGGGCATACAATTGATGCTGTTAAAAAATCGGACTATGAGGCTAAAGACTCAGTTTATTTAGATGAAGTCAAGGGAATAACTAAGAATCAATTATCAGTCTTATCATCTAATGAAATTAAAACTGTTCAGGATTTTATAGATGCTGATGAAGAGTTTTTGTTATCTCTTAAAGGTTTTGGTATAAAAACTATTGAAAAGATAAAAAATAGAATGGAAAATAATTAAAGTATGAGCGATACGCCAGGAAAACAAAAAAGAATTTTTCATATTGCTAAGGAGCTAAATATTTCTCATTTAGAAATTATGAAGTTTTTAGAATTGAAAGACATTGAGGTGAAGAGCCATATGGCTCCAGTAGATTCTAGGATTTATGATTTAATATTAAGCGAATTTTCTCAGGAAAAGAAATTTGTGGATAGGTTGCGCAAAGAACAGGCTAGACAGGCCGTTGTATCCGCTATCCCTAAAATAAAATCAAAATCCGAAACTGATAAGCAGAATAAAAAAATATTAACAACCTCTGGTACTCAAGTCAAGCTAACGATAACTAAACAGGCTGATAATGAGAAACCTATTAAGAAAGATGTAGATGAT
>ASPJ01000076.1 GCA_000405805.1 Fidelibacterota bacterium SCGC AAA003-L08 | reverse complement strand
AAATAATTATTAATTATGAATAAAGATAGTATTAAAGGTTATATCAATTCCTTAGCCTCTGATAGAAAAAAAACTATTACACAATTAATCAATGTAATTGAACAAAATATCCCAAAAGGATTTGAAAAAGTCATGAACTATGGAATGCCTTCATTTGTTATTCCGCATTCTATTTATCCTGATGGTTATCATTGCGATAATAAACTCCCTTTACCCTTTATTAGCATATCAAATTTAAAATCTTCCATATCATTACATCATATGGGATTATATGCTAATTCAAAATTATTAAATTGGTTTAAAACTGAATATCCAAAACATTCAAAAACTACATTGGATATGGGTAAGGGTTGTATTAGATTTAAAAAGTTTAATGAAATTCCTTATAAATTAATTGGAACTCTTTCTACTAAAATGACTGTTAAGAATTGGGTTGATACTTACGAGCAAAACATAAAAAGATAATTATTAATGCAATCTAAAAACTTTGATTTAGAAATATTGAACTTAAGTCACGTCCAGTTTCGTGTAAACTATTATTCTTCAAATAAAGAACATCTGGAAATATGGCATCCAACAACACCCAAAGGATTTTATACTTTTAAATATCAAGAAAAAAAAGTTCAAGAAAATTTAGAGTTAATTAATAATGGAAAATCGATGCATTTTGTTATACTTGACAAATCAAAAACTAAAATGTTAGGACACTGTAACTATACAAAAATAGATAATCATAAATGTTGGCTAGGCTATTCAATATCAAAAGTATTCGAAGGGAAAAGCATAATGTATGAGGCTTTATTATTAACTAATTCTTATGTTAATAATAACTTAGGCATTAAAGAAATTAGAGCAGGTATATTGCCCAATAATGAACGAAGTATAAAATTAATTAAAAGACTCCATTTTGGATATGTTGGCCAAAAAGATGAGCTAGAAATTAATGGTGAAATGAGAACCTATGATACATATATTCAAAAAATGATTAAGCAAAGTAATATATATATCAAAAAAAAATGACTATTTTAACAAAGGAAATAAAATGTTATCAGATAAAATTAATTTAAAAGAAAAATATTCTAAATTTACTAAACATTGGTCCCCTCGAATTATTGCAGAAATGAATGATTACCAATTTAAACTTGCTAAAATTAAAGGGGAATTCGTGTGGCATGACCATAAAGATACAGACGAAACTTTTATAGTTATTGAAGGAGAAATGACTCTAAAGTTCAGAAATTCTGAGATAAATTTATCTGCAGGGGAAATGTATGTTGTCCCAAAAGGAGTTGAGCATAAACCTTATGCAAAGAATGAATGTAAAATTTTAGTCATAGAACCAAGAGGTGTTATAAATACAGGTGATGCAGGTGGAGAGTTGACTATAAATAAAGATGCATGGATTTAATAATTATTTATATTATTTTAGAACTCTAGATTTTGATTTAATAAAGACTATAAATTTCTAAAGAATGAAAAACCAATAAATAAAGGATATAAATATGTTAAAAAAAATTATTACTCTAATTTTTATAAGTGCAATTTTTTGTTATGAATTACCATGGAAAACTGTTTCTATAGGCATCATGGGAGATGGTGCAAATTCGGCAACATTTAATACCAATAATATTCTTTATGGATTAGATGTTTTAACTTTTGGACTAGAAATAGATGATATTGAAGAACTCTCTGTATCTGCTTCACTTTTTATGCCTAAGATTGGATATAAGCTAGATCAAAGGTCTAAAGATAAATTGAGTACTTATTATCTTGGAGAAGTATATATGGTTATTCCAACTATTTCTATTGAAACTGATGACTCAGAATTTGATGATGAAATAGAAGATTTAACAGAGGATGTGGAAGATGCAGTTGATATGTTAGGTCTGAGATTTTCCTATGGAATAGAATATAAATTTAATGATCAATTATCATTATCTACTGATATTGGATTTAATTTATTATTGAATAGTATTGAAATTGCAGACACTGATTTAAAGACAAGAGTTGGTAATACTTTTACAAAATTATCTCTAAATTTTTCTTTTTAATTTAATTATTAGATAATTTTTATAGAGAAAATATTAATTATGATAATATCATATTTACAATTAAAACAATATCCAAGACATTGATCTGACCATCTGCATTTAGATCTGCGCTGAATAAAATATTATCCGTAATTGGTTCCATATCTAAGATAACATTTACTGTTATTACAACATCCAATACATTGATTTCACCATCACCATTTACATCACCTACACCAGTATCAGAAAATCCTGTGTCACATGCAAAATCTGACTCACCGCAATCATTGGTAGCTTCTATACAATATTCATATACTACACCTAACTCTGTTATCTGGTCAATATATTCTGTATTATCACTAGGATTATTCAATCCTAACCAAATATTATCCCTATATA
>ASPJ01000075.1 GCA_000405805.1 Fidelibacterota bacterium SCGC AAA003-L08 | reverse complement strand
AAGAAGTTCCATCAGAATGGCATAGTTTTATTAAAAAGAATTATGATTTTTTTGGTGTTGATTATGATGAATAAATAAAATTTTTAATTTAAAATGAAATAATAAACGGCTATCTAAATTATATAGATAGCCGTTTCTTTAATATCCATGAATAAAGAAATAATCATCAAACTATTATCAGAGATAAAATATCCTGGATTTTCAAGAGATATTATATCTTTTGGTATATTAAAAAACATACATATTTCTGAAAATGAAGTGGTGCTTGAATTATCAGCGAATACAGATAATAATCAGATTATTGAATCAATTATTAAAAACATTAATGAAAAATTCAATAATTTAAATTCAAATTTTAATTTAAAGATTGATTTTCAAGCTAATAAAGAAGCTAACCCTTCAGGTGATATAGATAAACCCTTATCAAATATAAAAAATATTATTGCAGTTGCAAGTGGGAAAGGTGGAGTAGGCAAGTCTACAGTTTCCATTAATTTAGCGGCATCATTAAGTCGAGATTGGAAAGTAGGAATATTAGATTTAGACATATATGGACCTAGTTTGCCAATGATAGCAGGGAGTTTTGAGCAACCTCAATTAACTGAGGACCAGAAATTAATTCCAATTAAAAAATTTAATATGGAACTTATGTCATTTGGATTTATTAATAATGATAATAATGCAACTATATGGAGAGGCCCAATGGTTGCAAGATTAACTCAACAATTCTTTAATGATGTAGTGTGGGGAGATTTAGATTACCTTATTATTGATTTACCTCCAGGGACAGGGGATATTCAATTAACTTTAGTTCAGAAATTACAATTAACAGGTGCTGTAATTGTTACTACTCCTCAAGACTTATCATTATTAGACGCTAAAAAGGCTGCAGATATGTTTAGCAAAGTAAATACAAAAATACTGGGGATTATTGAAAATATGTCAGATTTTTCTTGTCCTAATTGTGACCATGTTACTAAAATCTTTCCAGGGGAAGGGGTTGTAGATGAAAGTAATAGGTTGAATATTCCAATTTTAGGGAAAATATCAATTATCCCAGAGTTAGCTAAGTCTATGGATAATGGTTCTCCATATATTATTGATAATCCTGATTCGTATCTTTCTAAAAAATATCAAGAGATTTCTAATCAAATTAATACAATAGTAAATAAAGGGTAATATATTATCAATAATCTATCAAAAGACTTGATTAATAAGAAAAATATTCCAGAACATATTGCAATAATTATGGATGGGAATGGTAGATGGGCTAAGGACAAAGGGCTACCTAGATTAATGGGGCATAAAAAAGGAGTAGAAGCTGTTAGAAAAATAACGAAAGCATGTAGCACATTAAAGGTTAAACATCTAACTTTATATACATTCTCTGAGCAAAATTGGAATAGACCAATAGATGAGGTCTCTGGGTTAATGAAATTATTTGTCAAATCTCTAAAAACTGAATTAAGTAACCTAAATGATAATAATATTCAATTTACTATTATTGGCGATATTGATAAAATAAATAGTGAAGTAAAAGAAGAAATTTTATTTTCAATTAAGAAAACTAAAAATAATACTGGGTTAAATTTAAATTTAGCATTTAACTATAGTGGCAGGCAGGAAATTATAAACATGGTTAAAAATATTATTGACAATTATAATGATAGTTCTGTGATTGATAATAATACAATTAAGGAATATCTCTATACATCAAAAATACCTGATCCAGATTTGTTAATTAGAACTGGAGGAGAGTATAGATTGAGTAATTTTTTATTATGGCAAATCGCATATTCAGAAATATATTTTACGAGTACATATTGGCCTTCATTTAATAAACAGGAATTATTTGAAGCAATTAGAGAATATCAACATAGAGAAAGAAGATTTGGAAAAGTAAGCGAACAATTATCATGAAATTCAGCTTTTATAAATATATAATTCTTACGGTAATAACATTATTATTCAGTCAATCAGGGCCTTCTGAAGTTGAGATATCATCAATTTCAATTGAAGGTAATAATAGATTTAGCAGTGAAGATGTAAATAGGCATATCAAACTATATCCTGGAATGAAAATTTCAGGTGAAGATATACAGACAATAATAAAGAGAGTATGGACTAAGAATATCTATAGAGATATCCAAATATATATTGAAAATGAAACTATTGAAGGTATTGATTTATTAATTAAAGTTGATGAATTCCCGATTTTAAGTAGAATCAAATTATTAGGTAATAGCAAAATAAAGTCTAAAAAGATTTTGAATAAATTAGATTTAATTAATGGACAAGTTTTATCAGATATCGATATCTCCAATTCTATGAATAGCATTAAAAATTATTATAAATCTAAACATTATCATAATATTCAGGTTAATTCTGAAATATTAAACTCTGAATCCGATAACAATTGGGAAAAAGAGTTAGTATTTAATATTAATGAAGGTAAAAAATT
>ASPJ01000074.1 GCA_000405805.1 Fidelibacterota bacterium SCGC AAA003-L08 | reverse complement strand
AACCAGAATGATGTCTATTGCTAATTCATTGCTAGGCCAGTAGTTACCATCTGGATAAAATGCTTAGAGAAATAGAGGGGTGTCACATGCCTAAAGCAATATGTGGAAAGAAAATATTAGAGGCAGTAAATTACATAATTAAAAGGGAGAAAACAGATGCGATCATATATTAATTTTGAGAAAAACATAACTCCAGCGATAATGAAAACACTATATCTCGCGGGTACTATATACTATATCTATAACACTATAAGTAATATTCCATGGGATTATATTGGTGATATCCCATTCGGATTGATGTGGAGAGGTTTATTGTTCTGGGTATCTGGATTAATAGCAATCAGAATGGCTTGTGAATTTTTCTTAGTACTATTCAATGCTTTATCTAACCTTGCTAATAAGGAAAAACTGCCTTTAGATATAGTAGATTAAACTTAGAAAGCGAAACAGGCAATAGGCTATTTAATTTTCTAGATACACAGATTAGTTAACATAATATATATTATCAGCAATTATGCCGAAAATCTGACAAAAAGAGAGTTGAATCGGTAAAACTCTAATTATTTATTAAATCTGTCTCCCGTATTTATCATCCCACCATTCTTCTAAATCAGGATCTCCAGCGATGTCATCTCTATCAATATAATCATCTTCAAAATAATCATTTGTATAATCGTTATGTTCATGTGAATATTTTCTTTGATTCACAAATGTATACCATTTATCTTTAAACTTGGATTCTTTAGTTGTAAAATCAAGATTTAAATCGTCTATTTCTTTGGCGTATTTACCATATATATAAATAGACTCATTTCCTTCAAAATCTCCTTCTTTATATTTAAAGTATATTTTGTTTTTCATTAGATAGGTTCCAAGCTCATAGCAGCCTAAAACTTTACGAACACCTTTAAGACCTAGATATGCACGTTCTTCTCCGCTAGTATGCTTCAGATAAAAACTTTCTGCTCTATTTACTATAGGCTTCATTTTTTTAACATCCTCATCATTTATATTATTAATTATAAGCCCATACCCTGTACGTGGTTTTTTTAATTTAAAATTGTTCGCTTTTAAGTAAGTTATTAACTCCTCTATAGTGATTTTATCTTTCGATACAATGTTATTAATAGTTTCATCTTTTTCATTCTTATAATTATTTATAAACAAAAGAAAATTTTTATTTTTCTTAATGCTTGGGGGCCATACAATCCAAGATCCTGTTGTATCCTTTCTGGTTACATAGATTCCTTTTAATTCAGATTTACCCTTGCTAGTTAAAATTGATCTGTCAGCTATGTAATTTTCATCAAGCAACCAATCAAACAATTTATCATTGTTTATATTGAGCTCTTTAGCTAAGTTGGTAGTAGAATTATATTTATTTAAATTTTCCATTATTATCCTTTCAGACTGTTATTATTTTACCTCTGTACTGTATTGTATTAGGTTTTAAATTTGCTTTTTTTAATCTCTTGGCTACTTTTGGAAACATTGTGATGCTTTCCAACTCTAAGGATTTCAATATACCTGGGGCTATTTGTTCCAATCTATTCTGAACACCTTTAATAGAATTTTGATCACTGAATGAAACCATAACACATGCGTTACATGAAACTTTGTTTTTAATTAGATTATTAAGCGCTTTAAATGGAAGCTGATAGCTTTCCTTGGATGCGCTGGTAAGCATAAAGTATTCATCTTCATTAGCTCCTTTAATTGACACTCTGACATGTAAATTTTTAAATCGAGACAATTCCTTTGCAAACTCAGGATCATTCCCTATAGTCATTCCGTTCGTCTCTAATATATATACATAATCAGATTGGTCTACCAAGTCTAACAATTCAAATAAATGCTCCTTCCCTAAAGTACCCTCTGCCGCTGAAGCAGAAATTAGTTTGCAATTATGTTTATCTGCTTTTCTAGATAATGCATTAAAAACCTGACCTGGTGTATAGAACCTACCTGTAATCTTTGGCTTTCTAACGGGAGCATCACTAAAACAGAATTTGCATCTTAAATTACATCCAACTTCAGTGGCTGATATAGTTCCACCATAAAATCTTAAATGCCTTGCAAGATTTGCATATTTCCTCCTATTGCCCTGAATAACAATTTTTTCAGTTGTTTCAGTCAGGGCAATAGGATCATAGCCTTTTTTAGTTTTTTGCTTTATTTCCATACATTAATCCATTTTGAAGAGACATTATTCCTCTAGTTAACCCTTTTACTGTTTTGCCCATAAAAGTCATTCCACCATTTTTCTCAGCATCCTTCCATTCGGCGTTCATGACAGTATCAAGAAAAGAAAATGGAGAAAATGATCCTTCGATTTTCTTTGTCACTCTATGGAGCCTCTTTAATGCTTTAGATTTATCTTTATATCCAAGTTTCGATTTTTCAACTGAATCCTGAAGTACATTGATTGTTTCATCCAGAGCTTTAGTGTCTACAGGAAATGGTCTTCCATCTTTTCCACCAACAG
>ASPJ01000073.1 GCA_000405805.1 Fidelibacterota bacterium SCGC AAA003-L08 | reverse complement strand
TATTAGTAGACATATAAAAATGCCTAATAAAATCAATCCTACCATTTTATATCTAGCAACCAATCCTTTTGATTTCTTTTTAATAACTTTTAAATAATCATCTAAAAAACCAATTAGCCCCATCCATATTGTAGCCATTAATATTATTTGAATATATATTGTGTCTAGCCTGGCCCACAGGATAGTAGGGAGGATAATTGATAATAATATAATTACCCCCCCCATTGTGGGTGTCCCTTGTTTTGTGTGGTGTGATTCAGGACCTATATTGTTTATCATCTCTCCAATTTGGTGAGATGAAAGTGTGCGGATGATTTTAGGTCCTATGAGGAAACTTATAATTAAAGCAGTAATAGCAGCACCAGCAGCTCTAAATGAAATGTATTGAAAAATTCTAAAAGATGAAAAGAATTCTATCTCTGTCAAAGGGACTAATAAATCATAAAGCATAATCAGTTAACCTCATTGTAAATTATTTCTTCCATTTTCATAGATCTTGATCCTTTAACATAAATTATATCATCGCTATTAGAATAATCATTCAGTTCACTAATTAAGTTCCTTTTTGAATTGAAATGTTTAGTGAATATTTTTTTTGAATTGATTCTTTCTAATGTAAATTTTATATATTCCCCTAATCCAAAGAGGGCGTCAATATTCAATTTGTTTATAACCTTACCTAACTTAATATGCTCACTCTTAGTCTGACCTCCTAATTCATGCATATCTCCCAGGACAAGGATTCTTTTTCTGGCACTAATTTTAACAATAGCATTTATCCCATTAATACAAGATGAAAGATTTGCATTGTAAGTATCATTGATAAATTTTCGATTATTTTTTATAACTATTTCGCCTCTACCAGAATATATTGGAGCATTCTCTAATATTGCAATTATCTCAGATGGATTGATACCAAAAGTTGCTGATACTGAATATGTCGCGAGATAGTTTTGAGCGATAGATTTGCTTGGATAAGGCAATTTTATTCTAGAGCCATTCACTTCGATGAAGTTATCCAAAAATTTACCGCTAAAGTCATATTCTCCAGAAAATCCATATGTAATTATATTTGATGTGAATGATAATTTATTCAAATATTTATCATCCATATTAATAAATGCATAGCCATTATTTGGCAAAGATTCAAAAAGATGTAGTTTATTTTTCGCTATATTTTCAATTCCACCAAAATATTTATTATGGGCATTAGATATATTTGTAATTAAACCATGATTTGGCTGGGCAATTTTACATAATTTTTTAATTTCTCCAGATTTATTTGCACCCATTTCTAAAATACACAAATCATCATCTTTTGATATAGAGAACATAGATATAGGCAAGCCTATAGTACTATTATAGTTTCCTTTACTAAACATAGTTTTCTTTGATTTAGATATAATCCTATTTAAAATTTCTTTTGTAGATGTTTTACCATTAGATCCAGTAATCCCAATAATTTCACAGTTAGTGTTAATACGCCATTTAGATGCTATTGTTGTTATACTATCCATGATACTTTTTACATGTAGAGAGATAACATTTGGATAATCTTTAATTTTTTTTTCAGTTAATATTAATTGGGCTCCATTTTTAATAGCTTCATCTATAAAATCATGACCATCAAATCGGGAACCTTTTATAGGTAAAAACATATCCCCTTTATAAATATTTTTAGAATTGATACTACACCCATTTAAAATAGGAATTTTATTATTATTAAATATCTTTTGTAGTACGTTTTTAAACTCTATTTTTGATTTTATATCAACTCTCATTTACAGCATCTAAAATAATTTTTTTATCATCATGAGGCACTTTAATACCATTTACATCTTGGTATTTCTCGATTCCTTTCCCTAAAATTACAAGTATAGATTTGGATTCTAATTTTTTTACTCCATACAATAAAGCTTCTAAACGATTTTTGATTATAGTATGCTTATTATATTTAAATCCTAATTTTATATCAAAGAATATTTCATCTAAGCTTTCTGTTCTAGGATTATCTGACGTAACTATAATAGCATCTGAATATTTTTCTGCAATACTAGCCATTGGAGCACGTTTTCCTTTGTCACGGTCACCACCGCAACCAAACAAAGTGATTACTTTTTTATACCCAAGGCTACGTATAGTTTTTAGAACATTATCAAATGCATCAGGAGTATGAGCATAATCAATTACGATTAGATTTTCATTTTTATTATATATTTTTTGTAATCTTCCTGGGATGGATATCGATTTATTTAAAGAAGAACTTATTTGATTTAAGTCCAATCCAAAATCATAAGAGGTAGCAACTGAACCAAGAATATTATATAAATTATATTTACCAACTAACGTAGTCGAAATTTCAATAGATTTACCAAAAACTAATATTTCTGCATTAATAGAATCTTCTAATAATTCATATTGAGTTGAATATATATCAGCCTCTGGATTCAGTCCATAAGTTATTATTTTTGAATCTAATCCAAATATTATTTTTTTATAATATAAATCATCATTATTAATCACAGATGTCTTGCTTGCATTTAAG
>ASPJ01000072.1 GCA_000405805.1 Fidelibacterota bacterium SCGC AAA003-L08 | reverse complement strand
TCACTTTCATTTGGTAATTGATGTGAATGGATTCCCCCAAAAGCTGAAATACCTCCAGCCTCATAAATAAATGTATGTGAGCAATCACCCAGAATAGCTTCCGTCCCTCGTTGGCACTGTACAAGTACTGCAATTAAATTCCCCATCGTTCCACTTGGGACAAGTAGCGCTTTTTCTTTACCAAGCAGCCTTGCTGATTTATTTTCCAGCGCATTCACTGTTGGATCTTCTGAAAATACATCATCTCCAAGAGGTGCCCGGGTTAACTCATCCAA
This sequence comes from Fidelibacterota bacterium SCGC AAA003-L08, assembly GCA_000405805.1. Lineage (GTDB taxonomy): Bacteria > Fidelibacterota > Marinisomatia > SCGC-AAA003-L08 > D37C17 > SCGC-AAA003-L08. The sequence goes on along the minus strand of ASPJ01000072.1, from coordinate 2,298 downwards.
CATTAATTTAGAAGGTTGTGTTACTGTATCACTGCGAAGATCAATATATTGTTTCAAAGTTACTTATCCTATTGAGCAAATTATGTTAAAATTTAACTAATAGTAATATTCATTTCATCTTAAATTAATTAATGCAATCAAATCTCAATCTTATTAATGGACGATTTATTACATTAGATGATTATCATTACGATATTCAGTCTGTAACGATTGAAGATGGTAAAATAAAAGATTTTAATAATCCAGATTCTAATTTTCAAACAATTGATATTAATAATAATGTTGTGATCCCAGGGTTCATTGATTCTCATTTTCATTTAAAGAATTATGGAAAGCGACAAGATATGATTGATCTTAAAAAGGTCAATTCCATTGATAAAATTATTGCAGTAATTAAAGAAAAAATTAAAAATAATCCTGATATCAATTGGGTAGAAGGATTCGGCTGGGATCATAATTTATGGGAAGGTGAATACCCTGATTCAAATATGTTAAATTCAATTTCTGATAAATATCCTATTGCATTAACGCGAATTGATGGACATTCAATGTGGGTCAATGATATTGCAATCAAACAAACGAATCATTCCATTGATGCATTACACAATATATCAGGAGGCAAAATAATTAATGATTGCATACTAGTAGATAATTCAATGAATCCAGTAAGGGAAATAATGCCTAAGGATAATGTCCAAGACATTGAACGCTGGATAAGTGTTGCTGTAGATAATGCAAATAAAATGGGCATTACTAATGTTCATGATGCATGGCAGGATGCTAATGTAATCAGAGCAATTCAGAATTTAATTGATAAAAATGCAATGAATTTGCGATGTTATGGAATGCTTGGAGCTTCACATACAGATTTAGTAGATAAATTTTTTGCTAATGGACATCTAATAAGTGATTTATATACTATCCGTTCAGTAAAAGCATTTATTGATGGTGCACTTGGTAGTCGTGGTGCTGCTCTTTTAGAATCATATTCTGATGATCGACATAATTGCGGATTAGTACTGATTGAAAAAGATGAATTTGATGATTTAGCAAAAAAAATGTAATGAAAACAATTTTCAATTATGCACCCATGCCATTGGAGATAAAGGGAATCAATTTGTTTTAGATACATATAATAATGCTTTAAGTGATACAAAATCAAGGTGGCGAGTGGAGCATGCTCAAATGGTACATAATGATGATATTGAAAAATTTTTACTTCATCAAATCATTCCATCAATGCAACCATCACATTGTACGAGTGATATGCCATGGTTAGAAGATCGACTTGGGTCGCATCGCATAGATAGAATTTCTAAATGGCGAACTTTTATTGATAAAGGGCTGAAGATTGCTGGTGGTTCAGACTGTCCTATTGAGACAGGGAATCCTCTCTTTGAATTTTATGCGGCGTGTACACGGCAAGATCATAATGGTTATCCAGAAGGAGGATGGCAGCCTAAGGAGAAAGTTAAAAGCATTGAAGCACTTAAAATGCTCACAACCTGGGGAGCATATGCAGAATTTAATGAAAATCGACGAGGTAGAATTAAAATTGGATTTGATGCAGATTTAACAATTTTATCTGATGATATTACTACTTGTAGTCCCGAAACTATTTTAAATACAGAGATTATAATGACCATTGTAGCTGGAAGATTAGTATATAAAAAATATTAGTTATTATTAAAAATTAAGAGGTTAATTATGGATCCAAAATCAATGGAAAAGGCAATGCTTAAAAATATGATTGACAAAACCGGCAAATCTATTGAAGAGTGGATTAGTATAGTTAATGAACAAAATTTTGTTGAAAATAAAGATATAGTTAATTTTTTAAAAACAGAGCATTCTGTAGGTCATTTTTACGCCCATTTAATCGTTAAAAAACAAAATAAATAATTATTTATATTTATTCAAACAACTAATTTCCCCTTGCTCTTTTATACATAATCTATGGTCATCTACACTAATAAGAGGAACGCACTCATCAGCCTCTTTGCTTGATTCACCTATACATATTTCCATGGTCGCCTCATTGAACTTCCATCCACCTATCTCTTCACCAAATACCGATGACATAATCACGGTTTTATCAGAATTAAAAGTCATAGTCCCAATGCCGTCATTTTGCCAAGTGCCAACAATTTGATCTTCAGTAGATTTACTACAAGAAAATAATATTACTGATAAAAAAATAGTTAATGTTAAACTTCTATTCATATTTCTCCTGTAGTTAAACTAATTAATAATTATTCTGCAGAAATCTTTTCAATTGCAGTAATTGTGAACTTCGTC
>ASPJ01000071.1 GCA_000405805.1 Fidelibacterota bacterium SCGC AAA003-L08 | reverse complement strand
CATGATAGGTTGCAATCATGGGATAAAGATCCAACTCAAATTCGATGGGACCTAATAGATAATAGTCTTCGGTCTCATCTTTTCCCTCTTCATGAATTGTAACTTTATTGCCAAATCCTACTTCATTGGTTTCAATCTCGCCATACTCGATGAATCGGAATGGCGCATGGGACTGCAACAATTGTTTCTTCCACATTACCAACTCCATCTCCTCCTTGGCAGCTTTGTATTCATAATTTTCCTTAAGATCTCCATGACTAGCTGCCTCTTTAATCTTTAATGCAGTTTTTGTTCTTAATTTATCAATAGATTTCAGTTCCTCTTCCAATACGCGGTATGTATCCCGTAAAATCAAAGTCGCCATATTGACAGTCCTTTCTTCATTAGATTAAATAAATTGTTTAGTAAATATTATGAATGTGTTACTTCACTAAATTTAACACATATTATATTATTCATAATTTGTTGAAACGAAAGAACAATTATTTTTTCAGTTCTACATCAATTATTGTTGACCAAGCCTCTAGACTTCTTCCTTGTGGTTCTTTACCATTAATAAGAAATTTAGGAACCGATAATCGAGGGATACCTGCAGTTCTCATTTGGTTGATTTCTTCATCAATTAAAGATGTAATTTTATCACTATTTGCATCTGATTTTAATTTTTCAATATCTAATCCTAAATGTTCCGCGAACTGTAATGGTAAGTCAGGATTTGTTTTTAACATTTTATAATTTTCAAATATTTTATCATGTATTTTTTTATACATCTCTACTCCACCCTGTTCTTTAGCTGCTAGACAATATTGTGCTGCTAATCGTGCTTGTTTATGAAATGATAGTGGAAAATTTTTAATTACAACTTTAACATCATCAGGGTATTTAGTTAATATATCGTTTACCAAACTGGTAGACTGCGCACAGTATGGTCATTGAAAATCAGTCCATTCAATAATAGTCACTTTAGCAGTAGGGTTACCTAATACTACTGATTTCCCAATTGGAATATCGTATACTTTATTAGGGTCTGCTTTTGGTCGTTCCTGTTTTTTTTTGGGTCGTTCCTGTTTTTTTGAGTTTTGATTTTTTGAAGCTAATGATTTTTTTAGAATTTGCTGTTCATTAGCTAATGCTTGGAGTTGTTTGACAATCATTAGTTGATTATTCTGAACTTCAGTAATTGCATTGTTCAAATTTACATTTGATTCATCTAATTTAATTGGTTCTAATGATTTTTCTCCATTAACTGAATAGTAAGACCACTGCCAGGTATCTCTTTTTAAAATACCTTTAGCCTTTAATGTACCATTCTGATAAAAAAACGCCTGTTCTTTTAATTTCAATCCATCTTTTTTTACATCATAAGTGTTAATGGATTTAGGTGATCCATTATCATATGTACTCATCACATCTGTAACTGATTTCGTATATATAAGACATAAAAATATTATATAGATCCATTTATTATTCATTATTTACTCCTATACTGTTGTATTATGTTCATAGGTATTGCCATTTGTCCACTTAAAAGAATATTTACAATATCCTCTGCTTCTTTAAATGTCGACAGCCCACTAATTTGAGTTCTCCCATTAGGAATTCTTCCATTAATTCTAGGGGCCATATAGACCTCTCTATCCAAGATAATAGCTACGTGTGACCCAATATTACGCGCAGTTGTACGACTAAATTTTTTAGTTCCGCTATTTGTTAACTGCACATCAACTACATATGTTCCCGTGTGTGTTATATCAGGTAGTGTCTGAGAAGCTCTAGCAGACTTTATATCACTGCTTGATATTTCTACTTCAGCCTTAACGTAATAAAGCTGGCGGTATTTTATCTCATAATCACCATCACTGGCAGATTCCAGTTTTTCCCCCCAGATAAATTCTCCAGGTATATCATTAGGTATCTCATTATTTATGCTACCTAAGATGGTATTAACTTTGTTTATATGTTCCTCTTTTACGCCAATCATACCCGTTTCTGAATATTGAAGAGAATTATGGAATATATTGTATTCAGCAAAATTTGTAGTATTATTACCATGTGTAGAGTCTAAAAATAGTGGATAATTATGGATATAATTCACTATCATTATGATTTCATCAGGTTCATATACCAATCGAAACTCTAAATTTCCATTATGTCCAATTAATTGATATACTCTATCCATATCTGCTGTTGCAGGTAATTCAATAATAATTCTATTGTCTCCGGATTTCTGTATATCAGGATCTCCAATACCGGCACCCTGAATTCGTGAACGGATAATATCAATATTTTTATCAATTCCAGTGTCACGATCTATATGGGAGAAGTTATATGATTCATCAAGTTCCATAACAATAACTGTTTTTGGTTCAGAGGTTGATATTTTACCGCATTGCACTATAAAAATCAACATGCATACACAGGCAATAATATATATTAATGATTGTATATTTTGTAATAATGGTTTCATATCTACACCTCTAATGTCACAAGATATCCGGTATGACGACGGACATTAAATACTCGACCATCATCAAACATTAAATATTGACCTTTAATACCCCATAATCGGCCTTCTACTTCCGACTGTTTATCAAAATTAACACTTTTAACTTTTAACGGATATTCAATTACGGGATATTCAAATTCATAAATTGTATTATCTGCATCAATGTATTGCTGTAATTCATCTGTTAAATGTTTAGATAAAGTTTCTTTCATATCTTGTAGGTCAGCATCTACAACATCATTTTTTAACATTTTTTGCCAACTAGTTTTATCAGAGACATACTCTTTCATGGCCACCTCAATCACTCCAGCTAAATATCGATTAGGTACGCATGCAAATTTAATAGCGCTAG
>ASPJ01000070.1 GCA_000405805.1 Fidelibacterota bacterium SCGC AAA003-L08 | reverse complement strand
AAAGGATTAGTATGAAGCTCTTAGTTATAATTGCTGGTTTATTTATGGTAAGTGGATGTGCAATATTCAGTGCTGCTAATTCATGTGGTGCTGAGTATCAACGATACAAGGACTGGAAAGAATATTTAGATAAAGCTAGAGAAGATTATAATACAAACGTAAGTACTGGTAATTTAACTCCAGAAGAAAAACAAGAACTTGAAGTTGATTTAATAGATTTACAAATTAATGCTAATGATGCATTGCATGACTTTGAAGATTGTAAAACGAGCTATCTTAAAGGAAAATTATATTCCCAACCTATAAGCCCAACAGAAAAGTAAGTACCACATAGTTAGTAGAAAATTGTTAAATTAAAGGTATGGAAAAAATATTATTACTATGCTTGTTAAGTATATCATTTAGTTTGACTATTCATAGTCAGAAATTTGACTATTCAATGATGTCACACAGTGAAAAGATACTAATGTATAATTCAATGAAAAAGAGTACTGCTGCAGCAGCCTTTTTAGAAATGTTTATACCTACTGTAGGATATGGGCATACAGATAATTGGACTAGAGGATTTATAGTTAGAGGAATTCAATTTCTATATACTTACGGAGGTATTTCTAGCTATATGAATTGCTATGATGATCATGATTATTATAATGATTGGGAAGATTGTGACAGGAAACTCATTTCTACCATAACCATATCATCTTTAATGTCTATATTTTCAATTATAGACGCGGGTATGCAAGTGTCTGAATATAACAATGAAAAATACATGCAAATATTTGGGCAGAGACATCCTGGTCTAGGATTCAACCTATATCCATTACAAGATGGAGCAGGTATATCTTTAACCTATTCATTCAATTAAATTTCCCTCCACACAGGTCCCAGAAAAGTAAGTACCACATAGTCAGTTAAAATTGTTAAATTTTTAAATGTCTAAAACAATTGAAACTTATAAATTTGATGTTATTGTAATAGGTGCTGGCATTATTGGGCTTGCAGTTGCAAATGCACTAACACAAGATTTTGATAATGTTTTAGTCATTGATAAAGAGTCCTCTTTTGGTAGACATGTATCAAGCCGAAATAGTGAAGTAATTCATTCAGGAATATATTATCAGCCAGATAGTTTAAAAGCAAAATTATGCGTTGAAGGAAACCAAATGATGTATGACTTTTGCAATCAATATTCTATTGAATATAATAATTGTGGTAAACTGATAATTTCACCAAATAAAAGTGGACTATATCAATTAGAAGAATTATTATTAAATGGTGGAAAAAATAGATTGTCAAATTTAGATATTATCACAAAAGATGAGGTGAAAGCTAGAGAACCATTGATTAGTTGTGAGGCAGCTTTATCAGTTCCCTCTGCAGGAATTATAGACTCTTATAGAGTGATGAAAAAATTAGAATATTTAATTAATTCTAAAGGTTCTTCTACTATATATAATATGACTGTCAATGATATTATGAAGATAGAAGATATGTATCGATTATCATTTATGAATATAGATTACTATGCAGAATCTAAAATTATTATTAATGCTGCAGGCCTTTGGTCAGATACTATTGCAAATATGATAGGAATAGATAATTATAAAATTCATTATTGTAAGGGTGAATATTATCAAACAAGCTTATTTAGGAATCAAGTTAATTCATTAATATATCCATTACCAACCAAATATTCTTCAGGTATACATTTAGTACTTCATCTAGATAAAACTATTGGTTTTGGTCCAAGTGCATATTACACTAATCAGATAGAGTATTCTATTTCAGATAACCATAAATATGAATTTATTGAACATATTAATACATTTTTTAAAATAGATGAAAAAGATTTATCTGAAGATTTTTCTGGCATACGACCAAAATTACAAGGGCCAGGAGATTTAGCTTCAGACTTTATTATTATTAATGAAGAAAACAAAGGACATAAAAATTTTATCAACCTTCTTGGTATAGATTCGCCAGGTCTTACATCATCTCTTGCAATTGGAGAATATGTAAGGAAGTTAATAATTTAGCCTAATCAATACCCGCCCAGATTCTTAATTTTTTGTAAGTTTGATTATTCAATTAGGAGATAATAATGGGCAAAGGTAAAGATTCAAAAAAAGCAACTAAAAAAGTACCTACTAAAACTGCAAAAGAAAAGAGAGCAGAGAAAAAACTGAAAAAGGCTAATAGAAATTAATAACTAACCCATATGAGCCCAACAGAAAAGTAAGTACCACATAGTCAGTAAAAATTATTAAATTATTACATGCATAAAATATTTCTGATATCAATATTATTGATATTTTCCTGTGATGTCTCTGATTCATATTCATATATTCCCTCTTCACCAAAGGGATGTCATGTATACGGGAAAATCAAGTTTGTAGATTATGGAGAAGATTATAAGGTTAAATTTGTTAGCTATGGAGAAAATCTAAAAATTAAATATGTAGATTATTTTGCAGATTCTCCAGGAGAATGGGAGACAGTAGATTATGGAGAAGATTATAAAATTAAAGTAGTAGATTATGGAGAAGATTATAAAGTTAAGGAAGTTTCTTATGGAGAGGGTTGTGATTAATTGAATTTGATGATTAAACAGTTTATTTTTTTATTCACATTCATAGCTACTATGAATGCACAGACTTATATAAGCCCGGGAGTTTTTGGGGATGAGCTATCTGATTTTATTATTAGTAATTATAAAACCTCTTCCACTCTAGGCTACGATACTGCTCGTGATACATTATATTTAATTATTGACAATAATCAAGGCTCAGTATCAGGAGTATATTCAAATTTTTCAGTAGATTTAATACCTGAAACAGATCCAAGCACAACTATGTATTCTGGAGGTATTAATTGTGAACATGTATGGCCTCAGAGCATGGGA
>ASPJ01000069.1 GCA_000405805.1 Fidelibacterota bacterium SCGC AAA003-L08 | reverse complement strand
TTGACCCTGGAGAACCTGCAGAAAATGATATAATAAAATCATAATCACAAAGATTATGTACATCTACTTTCCCTTTTGACCCAGGGAAAGCTTCTGATATATCAGAAAGCATTCCTTTAATAACAGCCTCACCTCCAGTTTTAAATCCAAAATCATATATTTTAACATCTCTTTCATTCATATTTAAATCTTTTAACACTTTCTTTTTAGTTTCAGCTATCATTGGCAAACCAGTATCCCATAGAGCCATTGTATGAATTTCATTTCCACTTCGCAAGATTTGCTTCATTATAGCATATGTCATTGGTCCAATTTCTGGTCTAGTACTTGGACCGTAATCAAAAGAAAGAAGAATTTTTTTATCTCCTGAAGATTTTCCTATTGATCCACCTGGTCTATCATAAGCATATTTAGGATTATCTTCTTTATTCTCAACTGAAAGGTTATTCTGAATAGTATTGTCTGATTTTAGAATCTCTGATAAACTATCAAATACTATTTTAGCATTATCATCAGGAATAACCTCTACGGGAATAGTCATAAGTAAAGGTATAAGAACTGTAATCGAAACCAGCAAATATATAACTTTACTATTAATCTTATTTAATATTTCAAAAATTCTCAATTAACTAATCCCCTAAAAACGATTTATCTTTACCAAAAATAATTCTCAAAGATGTCCCAACTATCCCAAGGGCAACACCTATCATAATTGCTTTTTTTCCTGCTACAGTAGGAACTTTAATAATCCATGTCATAATACTGTTAGCATTTAAGAACGATATATCTACAAGAAAAATTATCGATAATAGTCCTACTGATCCACCTAGCAATGTATAAACAAAAATTTGTTTATTCTTGAATAGTGGAGCCAAAAATGCAAGAATAATGAATAAAAACATATATGCAAAAAACCATGATGGAATAAGTGCACCCATAGGAATAGCACCAAGCATTACAAGTACCCCTGCTATTAAAAGAAGAGATGCTTCAAAATTTCTAATTCTAAAAGCTCTATATGATGCAGATGCTACGAAGAATGCTAATAATGCAAACATCGTCATATCAATAGGACTATAGGCTGAATCAAATAACCATTTAATAAATGTGCCATCCTCTTCCACATGTTTTCCCCAATCAACACTTTTAATAGATATAAAATTAGGCACAATAGCATTTATAGAACTGACCTCATTAACTAATGTATTATAAGAAAAGTTTTTTCTATTAAAATCTTTAAAAACTACTATATTGGTATCAATTTCATAAATATCTTTAAATCTTAATTCTTGTAATTCTAATATAGTTATGGAATCTTTTAATTCTTTGTTTGGCAATATGCCTGATACTACTATTTTTTTAATATCGTTTGTTTTAAATATTTTATTTGTAAATTTTTGCAAATCATTAGAATCAAGGATTCTCTCTGTTACGAAATCATACTCTTCGTCCAAATCAAGAATTATCTCTATTACGACATCATCTGGTTCATCCATAAAAGAGTCACCATTATCATATTTGCCATTATTATTAGCATCAATAAAGTCTTCTCCTTCATCCCAAACACCATTGCCTTTATCTATAAAAAATTCTCCGACATTATACCTGGTGTCCCTATTAGAATCAACAAATTCTTCTCCCCAGTTAAAGACGCCTTTATTAGTTTTATCAATAAAATCCTCTGGAGCATCATAAACCCCATTACCAATAATGTCATCAAACTCTTCGCCTAAATCATATCTATTATTCTCGTTAGAATCTATAAACTCTTCAGGACCATCATATGTACAGTTCTTATTAGAATCAGAAAATTCTTCTTCATTATCCCAAATACCATTATTATTTGAATCAGTAAATTTCTCCCCTGAATACCAAACACCATCTGGAGAATCTATAAATTGCTCAGCATCATCCCAGATATCATTATCATTAAAATCAGTAAATTTTTCTTTATAATCCCAGAAAAAACCATCCACTAGATCTTGTACGCAATTACCATTATCATCAATAAAGTCTTCAGGCGCATCCCAAACACCATTACCTAAATTACCAGGATTAAAAATATCTATTCTTCCATTTCCATTAATATCTTCAAAACCTTCAAAATCTCTCCATTCAGGAAAATTCTGGATAGCAAATTCTATATCTTTCACCGGATCTGATTCACAGTATCCATTTCTTTCAAATAGAATGGTATTTTCGACAGCACTACTATAATTGCTATATAATTTAAAACAATCGTCCTTAACAGGAATGTCTACCTTCTCTCGACCAATTAAATAAGGATTAAAATAATTCTTCAAATCATATAAAGAAATATCAAAATCATAAATTTTCTGATAGTTTTGGATTTTTTGTTTTTTTTCTAAATAATCATAAACCATCCATCTGATTTCAGAAGTAATACCATCATCTATAAGTTCCCCTTTGTAATCATAAAGAGGACGCCTAAACTCTGATGGATCTATGTGTTTTTTAATCCATTGACCTCCATTTGCATAACACTGAGCATCAACAGAATAATCTGGTAGTTCACTACCATTTACATCATAACATTTTGAAATTAATTTTTCTTCAAAATGCTTATCAATTTTTTTTATTAAATTATCATTTATAAAGTAGTCACCATCTCCACTCTTCTTAGTGAATTGATTAATATTATCACTATTAATTTCAATCTGAATATAATTTGCACCTCTAAAGAAAAAACCTGCAAAAATCATAATAAAAAAACCGAATAAAGCAATCATACTATATTGCCAATCCTTCTTTTTATTAGTGGCTTTCTGAATATGGATTTTTAAAAGATTAAATGCTCCAAGTAAAAGAGAAAATGATGCGATTATATTAAACCAACTAATAGAATCTTCTTTGATAAATGTTTCAATAAAACCACCTTCAATAAAATGCCCCAGCAAGGTTAAAATACCTACTGTAACCATTATATAAACAGGTAATTGTCTTTTTAAAAAC
>ASPJ01000068.1 GCA_000405805.1 Fidelibacterota bacterium SCGC AAA003-L08 | reverse complement strand
TATACTTATGATGATTTGATGCAATTTAAATCTGAAAATAATATTAAAGAAAATGGGAAACTACGTCAAGAGGGAAAAAATTATATTGTCAAAGATGGTGATGTTGTTTTCTTTAAATTTAATGTTTAATCAGGAGTTTGATTAAAATGATTATTTTGACTTTCGTGTTGTAAATACTCCTTTTCTGTACTTGTTAAATTATCCCATCCTACATCATTCATTTTATCTAGAATTTTATTAATCTTTTTTTCTCTTATTTTATTAACATTATTTTTTTCATGTTTACGTGTTTTAATAATTCGCATTGATTGTTTTTGCTTAGTCCAATAAAAGAGATATAATAATGCCATAATAATGCCTGATAGATGTGCAATATGACTAATGTTTGAATCATTATTTATATTAATTGAATAGTACAATGCTATTCCACCAAATATAATGGCTGCAGTCCGGACTTTTAAAGGCAAAACCCCATATAGATATATGTACCTATTTGGAAATAAAATAGCATATGCTATCAATAAGCCATAGATTGCTCCACTGGCACCAATTGTATTAACATTTGGCATAAAATTAAACATATATATGGCAGTCATTAATCCAGATCCAATTGCAATAATAAAATAATATTTAAGGAATTGTTTTTTACCCCACATTGATTCTAATTCAGGACCTAAAAACCATAGAGCGATCATATTGAAAATGATATGCCATAATGATTGTGTACTATGTAAAAATGAATATGTTACACATTGCCATATATAAAAATCAGAACAAATATTAGCTGGATTGAGTACAAAATAATTAGATGCTAATTGTTGTATTTCAGGGCTGAAAAACATTAAAAGAAATATTATTATATTAATAGTTAGTAGTAGTTGTACTCCCGTTAGAGTATTATTTTTTTTGAGTGAATTTAAATACCCTCGGCTGGTATACTGGTAACGCATTTAAAATTTATCTATAAATTGATTAATAGTTGAATAAATCAATTCATGTTCATCCATGTAATCTTGGTCATCCAACATAGTATGACTAATGTTATCCAAAATCAAACTTTCTTTTGTAGTAGTCCCAATGGAACTATTAACAATTTTATAATTATCCATTATACATGTCTGATCTGATTTTGAAAATAACATTAATGTAGGACATTTCACATTTGGTAATTTTCTACGAACTATATTGGTTAGTTTTCTAAATTCATTCAATGCTCTATTTGGATATTGGGAATAGCCATAGAATGTTATATCATTAGGATTTGCATATTGACTGCTTTTTTCAGTCAGAGGTATAAAATTATTAAAAAGAGGGACTAAAACACGTGCTTTAAATTCATTTTTAAATTGGAATACAGGTGCCACTACTACTATACTATTTACTGGGAAAATAGTTGACAAATTTAATGTTAGTACAGCACCCATGCTAATTCCAATAATATGTATTGTATCACAAGTTGATGCTAATTTTGCCAATCCTTTCTGAACAAATGTAATCCAATCTATATATTTAACTCTATTGCATTCTTCAACAGTTGTTCCATGACCTGGTAAATTTTCAGCTACTGTATGGTATCCTTTTTCAGATAAATATTTAGCTAATATTTTCACTTCATATGTACTATTAGTAAATCCATGAATGAGATAAATACCTTTTTTACTTTCTGTATTAAATTCATAATTATTAGAATCTAATCTGGATTTTTTATCCATATACTATATTCCTGATCATATTTAGTGATTTAATTGTTTGTGTTAATTGCACATGTTCCATAATATAATTTTCTAAAAAATCTATAATATCAATCCATTTAATATCATTATTATTTAATTGATATAACTCATTTGGCTGAGAGTGATTTAGTTTTAATAATATACTTTGTATTTTTTGATTTATAGGCATATTAATATTTTGATCTTTATTTAGGTTGGGCATAAAACCCAGATCATGTATCATATGTAATAAAAAATATGACAGGACAAGTGTTGGATTAATTTCTTGATTATTTAATATTCCCAGCATATCATCGATTAAATGATATATATCCATATTGATGTCATTTTCATGCAATGTTTTATCTGTTATTTCTACAATTGCTAGTGCGGTACTTAATTTTAATATATCTTTTTTTATATTTAGATTATTTGATATAAAATCAGCTTCTTTACAAATCTGTAACGATCCAATTTTTTTTTGATAGTAATTTAATTTAATAATATTGGGAGGCTCAATGACACCAAACATATTACCTTTTTGCTTACTGGCACCATTAACAATAATACTAATTTTACCTTCATCTTTTGTAAATATGCGTGCAATTAAACCAGTATTTTTATATTTCATTCTATTCAGAACAATACCATCAGTATGAATTATCATTATTTTCCCAAGGATTTAATATGCTTTTGAAAATACAGACAGATATTTTGCTTTATTACCAGAATAAATACATTTTAGTTTATTAATTTTTTGATCAAAAGGGAGACATCGAATTGTTGCTTTAGTTTCTGCTTTAATTTTTATTTCTGTATCTTCTGTTCCATCCCATCCACATACAACAAATCCATTATTGATATTTTCTTTAAATTCATCCCATGTTGATACGCTGGCAGTATGTTCTTCCATAAAACTTTTTGCCTGATTAAATAAATTATTTTGGATTTCATCGAGTAGTGTAATTATCATTTTTGATGCATTATCTATATTGATAGTTTGCTTGGAGTTATTATCACGTCTACATATTACGAGTTCATTATTTTCCATATCCCGTGGGCCTACCTCTATACGAATTGGGACTCCCTTCATTTCCCATTCATTAAATTTATGACCAGGAGATAGTTTCTCTCGCATATCAATATACAAGCGGATATTATTTTGTTTTAATTCATTTTCTAAATTTTTTATATAATGCAATATATCATCTGGGTTACTATCTTTGCGCATAATAGGTACAATTACTACTTGTATTGGCGCTACTTTTGGAGGCAAACGTAAACCTTTATCATCTCCATGAACCATAATTAATGCACCAATCAACCGTGTACTAACACCCCAACTAGTTGCATATACTAACTCTTCTTTATTATCTTCTGTCTGAAACTTCACATCAAATGCTTTAGCAAAATTTTGTCCTAAATAATGAGAAGTGCCTGCTTGTAATGCTTTCGTATCACCCATCATTGCTTCAATACAATATGTATCTACAGCTCCAGCAAATTTTTCTGATTCAGACTTAAGACCAGTTAATACAGGGATTGCCAATACATCTTGTAGTACATTTTTATAAATCTCTAATATTTTCAATGTTTCATCTTTAGCTTCAGCTTCTGTTGCATGTGCAGTATGGCCTTCCTGCCATAGGAATTCACTGGTACGTAAAAATAGTCGAGTTCTCATTTCCCATCTCACAACGTTAGCCCATTGA
>ASPJ01000067.1 GCA_000405805.1 Fidelibacterota bacterium SCGC AAA003-L08 | reverse complement strand
ATTAAAAAATAAATTTATCTGAAAAAATATTGATCAGGTTATTATGGGCAATGTGTTGTCGGCAGGGTTAGGGCAGGCTCCAGCAAGACAAGCAGCGATATATTCAGGCCTTCCAGAATCAGTTGAATGTTTAACTATAAATAAAATGTGTGGTTCAGGATTAAAAGCAATAATGCTAGCTCAAGAGGCAATATTATCAGGTAATGCAGAAGTAGTTGTCGCTGGCGGAATGGAAAACATGAGTCAATCTCCTCATTTATTAAAAAATAGTAGAACAGGTAATAAAATGGGAGACTCAAAGCTTATAGATTCAATGATTAATGATGGGCTTTGGGATGTCTATAATGATAAACATATGGGGAGTTGTGGCGAAATGTGTGCTGAAAAATACAGTTTTTCTCGTGAAAATCAGGATAAATTTGCAGAAAAATCTTATATAAAATCTCAGAATGCTACGAATGACGGGCTATTTAAGGATGAAATTACTCCAATAAAAGTTACCAATAGAAAAGAAACTATTTTAATCGATAAAGATGAAGAACCCTTTAGAGTTAACTTTGATAAAATAGGAAAACTGAGGGCAGTATTCAAAAAAGAAGGTACAATTACAGCTGCAAATGCCAGCACTATAAATGATGGAGCAGCTGCATGTGTTATAATGTCCTCTAAAAAAGCTCAAGAATTAAATGGTTAAAACCTATTTTCCCTTGGTGAAGGACAACTCCCCCTATAAGCTGAACATCATAATGGATCATATCCCAAACAGTCTCCTGACCCATAACTGTAAACTTAGAATCAACTAATCTTCGTGCAGCATCCTTAACTATAGCAAAAACTTCAATCATTTTACTATCTAGAAAATCTTTTTGAAACTGGTCTAGTTTTTTAAAATAATCTTCATCATCAGAGTTATCTTTATTTGAATCTTTAAAATCCTCCTCTGAATTTTTAAAATTCTCAGATATTGATGAAAATTTTACTTTTAGTTGATCATCTGTTAGACTAGATAATGTTTTATAATAATCATTTATTTTGTTAACAAATGGAGAAAGAACTTTTAAATCTTTATCAGATTTTTTACCAAGAATACCTGTTACAATTTTTGAAAATAACGACATTATTCTTCTTCCTTTATGATATCATTGTAAAAAGAATCTAATATTCCATTTACAAAACTCCCGCTTTCATCAGTACTGAAATATTTTGCTATTTCAACACCCTCTGTTATTGAAACTTTAGGAGGAACGTCATTTACATATATCATTTCAGCTAATGACATGCGTAATATAAGCTTGTCTAATAAAGTGATTCTATTAATTGACCAATTTTTTGATCGTTTCTTTATCAAATCATCTAATTCATCTTTATTGCTCATAACTATCTTATGAAGCTTCTTCCCATAATTAATTGCATCTTTAGTAGGAGTTGATTCTAGAGGAAGCCATTCTTCTTCTTCACCTGAATTTAAAATAATATCAAATATATCATCTGAATTTTCTGGATATATTTCAGATGCATAAATCGCCTGAATTGCAATAATTCGAGCTAATCTTTTATCTTTTGGGTTAATTTTAATCTTATTATCTATCATAATTCTATCTCAAGCAATTGATTTTCATGCTTTTCAGCTATAATTTTTTCTGCTAATCTACTTGAGGCCTCTGAAGTTGAAATTCCACTATCATTAGATATTTTATAAATATTCAATAGCGTATCATATATAGATTCTGTTTTATTTTTAACTTTATCTTCATTATAACCTTCAATCTCATTTGCTACATTAATCAATCCTCCAGCATTAATAACATAATCAGGAGCAAATAAAATATTTTTTTTCATAAGCTGATTACCATGTTTCTTAGAGTCTAACAATACATTGTTTGCAGCGCCTGCTATAATTGGGCATTTTAATTGATCAATAGTTGTATCATTTATAGTTGCTCCTAGCGCACAAGGAGCATACACGTCTGCATCAAAACCATATAAATTCTCTGGTTTAATAATTTTTACACTATATTTTCTTGAAACATAATTTAATTTTTCTATATCTATATCATTAACATATACATCTGCACCATCATTACACAGATGATGAACTAGATGCTCTCCAACACTCCCAATACCCTGAACCATTATTTTGAGTCCCGATAATGAAGATATATTGAATTTATATTTAACAGAAGCTTTAATTCCAATATATGTTCCATAGGCAGTGACAGGAGAAGGGTCTCCACTACCTCCATTTTCTTTGGAAACTCCCGTTACATATTTTGTTTCGGTCCTTACTATTTCCATATCATCTTCAGTCGTCCCAACATCTTCTGCAGTTATATATTCACCACTCAGCATATCAACAAATTTTCCAAAAGATTTAAATAATGCTTTAGATTTATCTTCTTTTGAGCTACCAATAATAACTGATTTTCCTCCGCCTAATTTTAAACCAGCAATTGCAGCCTTATAGGTCATCCCTTTTGATAAACGTAGAACATCAACAAGAGCTTCTTCTTCACTTTGATAACTCCACATTCTGCAACCCCCTAAAGAAGGACCTAAAACTGTATTATGTACCGCAATAAATGCCTTCAGACCTGTGTCGGAGTCTGAACAATAAACTACTTTTTTATGATTTTTAGTCTCTATATTTTTAAACTGAACCATTATTTTAATAAATCTCTAGCTATTACAACTCGCTGAATCTCTGAAGTTCCTTCATATATTTGAGTGATTTTTGCATCTCTCATGAGTCTTTCTACCCCTGTTTCTAATATATATCCATAACCACCATGAATCTGTACGCAATTTGTAGACGCACGCATGGCAACTTCTGATGCATTTACTTTCGCCATGGATGCAATAGAACTAAAATTCTGGTGATTATCTTTCATCCATGCAGCTTTTCTAATTAGTAAACGTACTGCTTCTATTTCTATAGCCATATCAGCAAGTTTAAATTGGATTCCTTGATTTGCAGATATAGGTTTTGAAAATTGGACCCTCTCTTTCGAATATGATATTGATGAATCTAATGATGCCTGAGCTATTCCTAGTGCCTGGGAAGCTATTCCAATCCTACCTCCATCAAGGGTGGACAAAGCAATCTTAAACCCATCACCCTCATTACCAATTAAATTTTCTTTTGGCACTTTAACATTATCAAAATATAACTCACATGTATCTGATGCTCTTATCCCAAGCTTGTCTTCAGGCTTCCCAACATCAAAACCATTCAAACCTTTTTCAACTAAAAAACAAGAAATCCCCTTATGACCAATATCGGGAGTAGTTATTGCAAATAGCATTACATAGTCACTGTTAATTCCATTGGTAACCCAATTCTTGGTTCCGTTTACTATATAATAATTACCATCTTTTTTAGCATGAGTATTCATGTTTGATGCATCAGATCCAGATTGGGGCTCTGATAATGAAAATGCCCCCAGTTTATTTCCTGTTG
>ASPJ01000066.1 GCA_000405805.1 Fidelibacterota bacterium SCGC AAA003-L08 | reverse complement strand
AAAGAGTTCTACCATGTGCTGCTCTATGTGAAGGAGAGTTTGGGGTGAACGGATATTTTATAGGTGTCCCTACTGTTATAGGCTCGAATGGCATAGAAAAAATTCTAGAGTTCAACTTGAATTCAGATGAAAAGAATGAGCTTAATAATACATTAGATGCTGTTAAAAAAACTGTTAAGGAGACTGGCCTATAATGTTAGAAAAAAATAGATAGCTTATTTGGACATGTTGTAGATTTCTTAGCAAAAAATATTATTTGCAAAACCAATGGATGTAATAAATGGAATTTTTAGTTTTCCTTTTATTGTATTGGTATTACTGATTGGTGCTATAGTATTCACTTTTTATTTTAAATTTATTAATATACGGGGCTTCAGGCATTCCATTGATGTTATACGGGGTAAATATGACAATCCTGATGATATTGGTGAAATTAGCCATTTTCAAGCATTAACCTCTGCCCTATCTGCTACCATTGGACTTGGAAATATTGCAGGAGTAGCTGTTGCAGTATCAACAGGTGGTCCTGGAGCAGTATTCTGGATGATGTGTATTGCGGTATTTAGTATGACTGCAAAATTTGTATCTGCAACACTGGCTCAGATTTATAGACAAGTAAATAAAGATGGTAGCATTAATGGTGGACCAATGTATTATCTCAGTCTAGGCCTAAAAGAAAAAAATATGCCTCTTTTAGGAAAAATTCTTGCGGGGATGTATGCTGTATTTATTATTGGCGGTGCATTTGGTGGTGGAAACATGTTTCAAGCAAATCAATCCTTCGAACTTGTAGCCAATCGATTTACATTCTTTCAAACTGAAGAATTTGAAGATGTTGGAAATGGCGAATGGGATATAGGTGAGACTTTTAATGATACTGAGCCATACAATGATGTTTGGGATGAATGGGAAGAATTTAATGATTGTCCTAATGGGAAGTATGATTTTGGAGAAGAATTTACTGATATTGGTAATGGCGAATGGGATAAAGGAGAGATATTTTTTTGATACACTTTTGGACACTCCCTCCCCAGCTGAAGAATTTACTGATCTAAATGGAAATGGTCAGTATGATGGAGATATATTAGTAGAAGGATTTATAGGAACGGATAATTCTTGTGGTAATGGTAAATGGGATAAAGGAGAATTGTTCTTTGATGGAACGAATGCTGAGTTCTTGGATAGAATGAAGAATGGTGATACTCGAGTACGCGCTTCAATTGGATATTATATGAATGATGGCTACTTCAATCCAGCAAAATATAGGTTCGGACCATTAGCTTCAGAAAGAAATCCAGATATGCTCAACAACTCTTATGATTGTTTTGTTGATTGGGGCGATTTATCTACTGGCTTTCACTGCGAAATTTTTATAGATTCATGTGATGGAAATTATGACAAGAATACTGATGGTTATATTGATGTGAATGGAAATGGAATTTATGATAAACCAGAGCCTTATATTGACACTAATAACAATGGGTTTTATGATTATGAAATCAGCTATCTTGATGAATATGGTAATGAAGTATATGATAGCGATGAATATTATATAGATGAAAATTGTAACAATAAATATGATGATGGTGAAGAATTTATCGATAAACTAGATAATAAATTCAGCAATACAGATGTGATTAGTTTTAATTCAAAAAATATACAATATAGTTACGCTTATTCCGGGTTAGGCTATTATAATAATACTTATGATTCTGGAGAAAATTATAAAGATATAGGTAATGGTAAATGGGATGACAAAAGGTGGAATTCACTATGGTATGGAGCATTATTAATTGTTATTGTTGGGCTTGTTATTGTTGGAGGCATATCACGAATAGCTAAAGTAACAGAAAAAGTTGTACCATTAATGGTTGTAACATATGTTTCTGCATCCTTGTGGATTATTGCTATGAATATTGGGAAATTACCGTCAGTAATAAACACTATATTTGAAGAAGCTTTTTCTCCAGACGCAATATATGGAGGATTTTTAGGGGTTCTTATTATAGGTGTTCAGCGTGCAGTATTCAGTAATGAAGGTGGTGTTGGCTCTGCATCCATTGCTCACTCAGCTGCAAAAACGGATGAACCTGTTCGCGAGGGTATTGTAGCGATGATTGGTCCTTTTATTGATACAATAGTCATATGCTTTATGACAGCATCAGTAATACTTATAACAGCTGATATGAATCCATCCTATCAACCTGGAGTAGGAGGAATGAATGGAGCATCTCTTACTTCAGATGCATTTGGGAGTGCCATATCGTGGTTTCCATGGATTCTTGCCATAGTGGTTTTCTTATTCTCCTACAGCACTATGATATCATGGTACTACTATGGAGATAAAGGCTGGAAATATTTATTTGGAGAATCAACTATCCGAGTATATCAAGTTATTTATTTATCGTGTATTATGCTTGGTACAATTGCATCACTTGAAAATGTCATAACATTCTCAGACCTAATGATATTATCATGTGCTGTCCCAAATATTATTGGAGCAATGTTTTTACTCCCTAAATTAAAAGTAAAACTCGATGATTACTGGAGAAGATATAAAGCCGGTAAATTCCAGATATATAAATAAGATTTGACTGCTAAATCAGACTTATTAAAATTTGCTATTAAAACAGCAAAAGAAGCCGGAAAGATTCATATGTCCTATTTTGGGAATATTTCTTCTCTTGAAAACAAGTCTACAAATATAGATTTATTAACCAATGCAGATATTGAATCAGAACAGTATATACTGAAATCAATACAGGATAAATTTCCGCATCATTCAATTTTATCTGAGGAACAACCTGAACTTAAAAAAAATAGTGAATATATATGGATAATAGATCCTTTAGATGGAACTACTAATTTTGTACATCAACTTCCTGTATTTTCATGTTCCATTGGTCTTAAAAAGAATAATGAAACCATCTTAGGTGTTGTATATAATCCAGCAGCCAACAAATGCTTTTATGCAGAAAAAAACAAAGGAGCTTTTCTGAATGACAAACCTATATCTCCAACTTCAAGTGATACTTTAAGTGAATGCCTTTTAGTTACTGGTTTTCCTTATAAACATGATGAAAAATATGATTTACTATTTAGTATTTTTAAAGATTTCTACGATATCACCAGAGGGGTAAGACGCTTAGGGGCTGCATCACTTGATTTATGCTTTGTTGCTATGGGTAGATTTGATGGATTCTATGAATATGGACTAATGCCTTGGGATGTATGTGCTGGAGAGATTATTTTAAAAGAAGCTGGGGGAATTATTAGCGATTGGAATGGCGCGAATAAACATCCATCTGATTGTTCTCGAGTGCTGGCAAGTAATAAATTTATTCATAAAGAAATGTCTGATATATTATTGAATGAAAAATATAAAATTTTTATTGATCAAAATAATTCAGAATAGTTTTATTTAAAAACCTTAAAGCTGTTAGTATGCAGCTTTCATCTACATCAAAATTTGAAGTATGTACATCGCTTGCACAACCATCAAAGCAACCAACCCTATAATAGGATCCGGGAATATGCTCTAAATAATATGCAAAATCCTCTCCTCCCATGCTTGATTCTTCT
>ASPJ01000065.1 GCA_000405805.1 Fidelibacterota bacterium SCGC AAA003-L08 | reverse complement strand
GTTGATCCTGATTACAATGAGTCCTTATCTGTTCTTCTTTTAAATGAAAATTTTGAACTTGATTTAAATGAACACACCTGGGTTGGAATTGACGTAAATGACTGGATCTTCTATGGAAGTTTTATTATTGCAGAGACATTGAGTGAAAATTATCCCGTAGGGTATGATCCTACTGCAACACCAAGTGCTCATAGCAAAATATTACTTGGAAGTGGTTGGGAAAATTGGATTGATATAGTCCCTACTCTGGATGATTCACAGATATTAGATGGAGAATGGGGAATTAGAGCTATTATAAATTATTCAAGTCCAGAAGTGACTTACAATATATATCGAGATAATATCTTAATTCAATCTAACCTTGAAACTTTTGAATATCAAGATAATAATATTGAATCTGGAAATACATATACTTATAATATCTCTGCAATATATCCTAATGGTGATGAAAGCCCTTTATCAGAAGATTTTACCATTACTATAGAGGATTGTGAAATAGATGAGCCTGGATGCAATTGCACCTCTTGCAACAGTAACAATTGTATCTTTGATTGTTCTTTGGATTGTGTTGATTTCTACGATTCAGAAAATCAACTTTTCTACTTGCCATACATCAATGATACCAATTGTGATAATGGAGAAGAAAATGAATTTGATTTATTCTGCAATGCATTCCTTAATGATGGCCTAGACTGCATTGTAGACCTAAATACTGAAGATGATATTGAACTACCTAAAATTTTTAGTCTTGGGCAAAACTTTCCAAACCCATTTAATCCAACTACGACTATCCCCTTTTCAATTCCTGAGTTATCAGATTTAGATTTGATTATATATAATATCTTGGGACAGGAAATACATAGAGAATCCTTTGGAAATCTACTCCCTGGGAATTATCAATATTCTTGGAATGGAGAAAAGTTTAATTCAGGGATATATATATACACAATAGAGACTAATACAGGAATTTATTTAAAAGATAAAATGCTATTGATTAAATAATATTATTCTAAAATAATATTAACTATACAAATTATATCTAAAACATTAATATCATTGTCATTGTTAAAATCTGCTAATTCCAACTCAAACCCATTAGGCATATAATTCCCTAGAATAATATTAACTATATTAACAATATCTAGTATATTAATTGTTCCGTCTTGATTAACATCTCCTGGATTTATATTAACATATATATTCTGTTCAACTTCCTGATGCGGGTAGAATGCTATACTAAGAGTATCTAAAGTATTGCCAATAGAAAACTCGAACTCCTGATTTCCCTCAGGGAATCCAAATTCATAGTGCCCCGTTTGATCTGAATGAAACACATGATTGTTTAATAATGATTTTAGCTCCAAATTTGCTAATATTTGCCCATCTTCATCATATATATACCCATTAGACCATCCCGCATAAATAGGGTTATATTCTAATATAAAAAGGCCATACTGCATATCACTTGCATAAAGATAATTATTTTGAGTAAATGGATATGCTCCCCAACATCCATAAAACCCATCGGAATCATTATCACTATAAGTATCATAGGCTGCAACTTCTACAGGCTTTTCGGGATTATATATATCTACAACTTTTAAACCTGTAGTATAATGAGAAATAAATAATTGGTTATTTTCAACATGTACATTGTGAGCTAATTCATTTTCACCTAAATACTCAGATACCAAATTAATATTATTCAAATCTGTAATATCCCATATTTTAACCGTAATGTTTGAGGTTTCTTCTGTAGTAATCAAATGTGTTCCTAAATCATTAAGCCATGCATTATGGGCATAGCCTACCACAGGTATTGTAGCTAATAATGTAATGTTATCTATATTACTAATATCATAAATTCCATATTGGTTACTATAACCTTCTGATACATAGGCAATGCCATTACGAGTAAAAATATCATGACAATTATTACCCTGTGTTCCAAAAGTTCCTGCATATTGAGGATTATTTCCATAATACAAATCAACAATATGGATATTATCAGGATATTGATTTTCTATAAAAGCATAACCCTCATCTACATCTATCCATAAATTATGAGATCGGTTAAATCCTGTATAAGTATCTAGTTGAACAGGTAGATTATTTGGTAATGGAGATAAATCAATAACTTGCATGCCAACATCGCTCCCAGTCATTTCATTAACGATATAAAGATAATCTTCATATGTTTTATAATCTCTATGATAATAATAATCACTGCCACTTGGACCTGGAATATCTGATATTAAAATCGGAGATTCAGGGTTGGTTGATACATCATATATAAAAGTCCCATTTCGATATCCTACAATAGCATATTCTATTCCAGTTTCATCTGTATACCCCCAGACATCAGATACACCAAAATCACTATTACTATTAAAACTGTTAACCTCAATATTCTCAATCAGCTCAAGATTATAATTTTGAGCTGAAAATAAATATGAAATCAATATTGTTGATAAAATAATTCTCATCATAATTAAGTTTGGAACTTTTCCTAAATAAAAATATATAAGTAAATAAGCTCACTATATTTTATGGTTTTTGACAATTTGTTACAACTTCATATACACACTGTTACAATAATTAGTTATGACAAATTAAGATGTTAGTATAAACTATAGTTGTTATTTGATAAGGGGTAAGTATTTTAAGCGATTGCTGACCAACAAACCTTTTTCCTCCTCCTCCTATTTGGGTTTGTTTAAAATGAATTTGCCCCTTTTCTCCTCTTCCGAATCAATACCAATATATTATTTATTTTTTATTGCTAAGCACAACATTGTTTTGTACAACCAGGCGCGCACTGTATCTTTTGAGCTTTATTATCAAACTGACATTGTTTTTTGCAAGAGCTTTGGCTAGGACAGCCTGCTTGACTAGAACAGCATGTTAATGAAAATACCCCATAAGTAAAGACTGCTAGAAATAAAAATTTCCATAATAAATTTAATTTTTCAACTAGTGTCATATTTATATCTCCTTTAATTATGTTGATAATTTAATGTTTATTTATTAGTTCTTTTCAGGAATAATTTTATATAGAGTTCCATTATAGTCAACCAACAACAGTTCTCCATTATATCTTTCTCCAAATGACGAAAGATAAAAAGCTTTTTTATCCATAGCACTTAATATCTCAATAGAATGATCTAAAAAATTTTGATTTTCTTTATCCTTAGTTTCTATACTCCATACTTTCCCCGTACAGTAATCTCCAAAGATATATCTTCCATACATCTTCGGAATTTTTTTACCCCTATAAACATATCCTCCAGTAACAGAACATCCATCTGTAGTAGGTTGTTTTAACCCTATCAATGTCTTCATGTAATTTGCATTATTAGGATACTCATATATCGGATATTCATATAAGCTAGAATCACAGAATTCTTCTTCAAAACAATGTTTTCCCTCCATTATATTCCAACCATAATTGATTCCACCTTTACTATCATATGATTGATAATTAATTTCTTCCCAATTGCTTTGACCAACATCTCCCATATACATATTACCATTTAACCTGTCAAATGAAAATCTCCATACATTCCGAAGTCCATAATGCCAAATTTCTTCTCTAAGACTATCGCTTAGATAGAATGGATTATCCTCTGGAATAGCATACATATTACTTCTGATATCAATTCTTAATATTTTGCCTAACAGTGAATTTAAATTTTGAGATCTATCCTCCGGGTCTCCAGCAGACCCGCCATCTCCAAACGAAATA
>ASPJ01000064.1 GCA_000405805.1 Fidelibacterota bacterium SCGC AAA003-L08 | reverse complement strand
TTGGAAGCAATTTTTGACATTACATACCTTACATTCTCTACATTAATAATAGGGATATCTTTACTGATTGATACTTTTCTGCTATTAGCTAAAATAGCAGATGCACCATTGTTGATTGCTTCATCAATATAGTCATAGCCATCACTCTTCCTACCCTTTAAAGCAATAAAGAGACTACCCTTAGCAACTTTCCTAGAGTCATGAGCTAGTGATGAAATCTCAATATCCTTTATATCTCCAGAATAGTTTATATTATTTAGTAGATTTGGTAAATTCATTATTTATTATATATTTCGATTTCTCATAAATGTTGGAATATCTAAGTCATCATCAAAAGATTTCGAGCTAATATTTTCAATGCTCTCCTCTTTATATTGTTCCTTATTGTATTGATTATTATTTAATTGAGAAGATATACTTTGATTATTCAAGTCATCTTTTTTTTGATTTTCAGATGATATTCTCAAAGTATCTAATATATTAGAATTAGCAGGTTTGAATCTAGGAGGTATATTTTCTATCTTTCTATTATCTGCAACAATGTCATTAGCAGGACTATTCAGCCCTGTTGCAATAACTGTCACATGTATTTCATCAGTTAATTGACTATCCAATATACAACCTAATATTACATTTGCTTGTTGCCCCGCTTCTTCATATATAATGCTTGAAGCAGCATTCAACTCAGTCATTGTCATATTTTCAGGCCCTGTAATGTTAACGAGCAAACCCTTTGCCCCATTAATAGATGCATCTTGCAATAAAGGAGAGTTTATAGCTTCTTGTGCAGCAAGAATAGCTTTTTCTTGGCCCATCGCAATTCCAGTTCCCATAATTGCACCACCCATATCCTTCATAGTAGTTCTCACATCTGCAAAATCTAGATTAATCAATCCAGGTCTATTAATTAAATCAGAAATTCCTTTAGTTGCTTGATGTAATACTCTGTCAGCGAGCTTAAATGATTGTTTTACAGTTGTATCAGCATCAGTAATTTTTAGCAATATTTCATTTGGTATTGCCAATAAAGTATCACAATTTCGTTCCATCTCTTGAATCCCAGATTGAGCTCTCTTCATCCTCTGAGGCCCTTCAAAATTGAAAGGTTTTGTTACTATTCCTACTGTTAGAGCACCTAGTTCTTTAGCAATTTTAGCAATTGCAGGAGCAGCTCCTGTTCCAGTACCTCCACCCATTCCAGCAGTGATAAAAACCATATCGGAATTTTCTAAAGCATTAACTATAATTTCTTTGTTCTCTTCAACAGCTTGCTGTCCAACTTCAGAATTAGCACCTGCACCTAAGCCTTTAGTCAGTTCACGTCCTATTTGCAATTTGATTTGAGAATTATTGTTTTTCCAAGTCTTGAGCATCTGTATTAATTGCAATAAATTCAACAGAAGCCATTGTATCATCAATCATCCTATTTAATGCATTTCCACCACCACCACCTACACCTACTACTACTATGCGAGCTTTTTGATCTGCTAAGTTCCCTGGTTCAAATAACATATTTTCTCCTTTATTTAATTGCCTATTTTTAATTTACATATATCTTTTTTATTTATAATAGATCCCGGCTCAATAGATTGCCAAACAACAAGGCCTAAAAACCCTGAGGGGTCTACTTCAATCCCAATTTTATTACTTGCTTTTATAGCTTGTTTTAAAGTTTTCCCCTTAAAATCAGGGATAACATCTAAATTCATATAATCATCATTAATTAAGTTTTGATTAATATCTATATTTTCTGAATTAGCCCAAGAATCAGATTCCATATTTTCTAGGTTTATAATTTTTTTGTAGATATTCTTAACTATTGGAGCTGCAGTTACATTTCCCCAATGTTTCCCGTTACTTTTATCAGGAGAGTCAACTGAAATAATGCAAACATATTTAGGACTATCAGCAGGGAATATAGATGCAAAAGAAGAAATATATTCAGTATTAGAATAACTACCATCAATAAATTTTTGAGCTGTACCTGTTTTTCCTGCAACATCATATCCGGATATATATGCATTTGATCCACTCCCTTTAGATACAACCATTCGCAAAAGATCTATTAGAATACGTGATGTTTCATAAGTCAGAACCTTTCTGATAACTCGATTATTATTACTTGAAAGATTAGTGTTTCCAATAGATTTAATTATAATAGGGTCTAGTAAATAACCTCCATTTGCAATAGAAGAATATGCCATTGCTAATTGGAGCGATGTACATGAAATTTCTTGTCCAATAGCAATAGATTTACTTGATTGATATGACCATTCATTAAAGTGACGCAATATTCCGGATTGCTCATCAGGTAGCAAAATACCAGTCTTAGAACCAAAACCAAAATCTCTAGATTTATTATATAATTGTTGGTCAGTTAATAAATCTGATATTTTAGCCATACCTATATTACTAGAGTAAGCAAAAACATCAGATATTGACAATTGCCCTCTAGGTTCATGATCATGGAGGAGATGCCCATTTTTTAAAATAAATTTTCCATTCTCGCAATTAATAGAATCCTTTAAAGTAATCAGAGAGCTATCAAGAGCAGCAGCCAAGGCAACTATTTTAAATGTTGATCCCGGCTCATAGCTATTACTGATTGTAGTATTCCTATAAAAGTTCAAATTATGATTATGTTTATTTGGATTAGAATTAGATAAAGAGGCCATTGCTAATATTTCACCAGTATAAGGATTAACTATAAGGCCATTTCCAGATACAGCTTGACTTTTCCTAACCCCTTTTTTTAATTCATTTTCAAGAATTGCTTGAAGTTCCAAGTCTATAGTCAATACAATATCTTCTCCTGGAGCAATTAAAGTGTCATTGTACTCTATCTCACCATTATCTAATTTTCGATGTTTAACATTGGCTTCATCCCCTGATAATACTTCGTCAAAAAGATATTCAATACCCGAGGTAGCCTGTCCTGAATTAAACTCCCCTATAATATTTGAAGCCAAATTATCATATGGGTAAAACCTTTCTTCAGACCTAGTATAGTTCAAGCCATTTATTTCACCTATAGATAATAATATATTCTTGCAATAGAATTTTTCAATATTTTCTTCTATGAATTTATAAGGAGTCTTATCGCTAAGTAGATCTAGATAATATTGTTTGGGCTTATTAAATGTTTCAGAAAAAATAGATACTATTTTAAGTGTATCAAAATTTTCAGCTGTATTTACCCAAAAATCAAATTTCTGCATATTATCTGCAAGCACTTCATTATTTCTATCTATTATCTTTCCTCGATGTCCTTTTTTCTTGAGAATCTTTACAGTTTCTTCATTTAAGCTTTGAATATATTTATCATGATTTAGAATCTGCACTGTAAATATTTTAAATAAAAAAATAATATTTATAATAATAACAATGGATGCCAAAAAACGAATTTGAACTCTATATTGATTATATAAAGAAGTGGTCATTTCTTATAACCCATAGAAATAATAATACCTTCTGGATTAGGATATTTCATATTAAATTCTTGATATGCTTTATCTTCAACCAACCGCTTGGATTGGTTCCTTTTACGAACTAGAGACTTAATCGTATTATCACATATATTTTTTTCCTGGACTTTATTTTTTTAAAGTATCTTCAAAATGTTGACATTCATTTTTTATAATTAGATATGTAGCAAAAAAAGAAGTACTCAGAATAATAGAAGAAGTGAAGTATAAAGTTTTTCTAATATTACTCTTTATAATTCTCTTACTCAATTCGCACTCCTTCTGCTAAA
>ASPJ01000063.1 GCA_000405805.1 Fidelibacterota bacterium SCGC AAA003-L08 | reverse complement strand
TCCTTATTTATCAATGGGTGGCGAAGATTTTAGTTATTTTGCTAATAAAATTCCAGGATGCTTTTTCTTTATAGGTTCTTCCCCAAAAGATAGAGAACCATTAAGTACTCCTCATCACTGCTCTCACTTTGATATTGATGAGGAATCATTACTTGTTGGGACCAATACATTTATTCAACTAATTGAAGATTTACTAATTCAATCATAAAAGGGACTCATGAAACAGTATGTAGTTTATTTTATAATATTCCAAAAAAATATCTTACTTAAATAAAATATGTCTTCAAAAAAATTCAATATAACATCTTCATGTTCAAAAACCTCTGCTAGAACTGGCCTAATAAAAACTGATCATGGTGAATTAGAGACTCCCTTTTTTATGCCTGTAGGAACTTATGGTGCGGTAAAGACTCAGTCTAGTGAAAATATCGCAAATCTTCCTAGCTCTATTTTACTTAGCAATACATACCACCTATATCTTAGGCCTGGAATAGATATATTAAAAGGAGCAGGGGGTTTACATAAATTTATGAACTGGGATAAAGCAATACTAACTGATTCCGGTGGTTTTCAGATTTATAGTTTAGCAAATTCAAGAAAAATAACTGATGATGGGGTAACATTCAGGTCTCATCTTGATGGATCTGAACATTTCTTTAATCCAAAGTCTATCATAGATATCCAAAGAATTATTGGATCTGATTTTATGATGATGTTAGATGAATGTCCCCCTGGAGATGTTTCAAAAAAAGAGTGGAGGAAAGCAGTCAATAGAACAACTGCATGGGCAAAGATTGGAATGGACTATTACAGAAATACCAACTCTATCTATAATCATCATCAAGTATTAATTCCTATAGTACAAGGAGGTACTGATTCTGATTTAAGAAAACAATCTGCAGAGCAGCTTCTAGAACTAAATGCTGATATATATGCCATAGGAGGACTTGCCGTTGGAGAAGAAAAAGATGATATGTTCTCTACAATTGAGATTATGGATGAATATCTACCAAAAGACAAACCTCGATATCTAATGGGAGTTGGCACTCCAGCTGATTTAGTTAGAAGTGTAGCTAGAGGAGTTGATGCACAGCTGTTTACATTTGGTGGAACTATTAATATCCGAAATTCAAAATATAAAAATGATTTTTCTCCAATAGATAAAACAACCAGTTCTATGTCTCAGCAATATTCAAAATCATACCTTCATCATTTATTTAATACCCGTGAAGTTTTAGGGCTTCAAATTGCAACTAGCCATAACCTCCATTTCTTTATCAATTTAATGCAAAAAATTAGAGATGAAATTAAAAAAAATACTTTCGATAAATGGTCTGAACAGTTCTTAAATAGATATGAAAAATGAATTATTTTTTTAATGCTTATATTTTAGCAAATTCAAGACAATCAATAACAAAAATCTTGATATAAAAAGACATCTGTTTAATACAGGTGTTTTTTTATATCATTAAAATTTCCAATAAAATCCAAGCCAAGGCTGTTGAAAATGGATTCCAAATCTGAAATTATTATTAAATGCATATATAAAACCAAAGTCTAAATGAACTGGAAGCACTTTAGACTCTTCAATTGGACCTTCAGAAGAAACTTCAAGTTCCTCTCCATCACTAAAGAAACCTCCCTGATATGGTTCAAGCATATATTGATCATAGATAATCATAGAAATAACTTTAAATCTTGGAGTAATATCAAAATCTACCCCATAATATAATCTAGGAAAGAGTTCCCAATCGTCCCCATTTCTAGCTATAAGAGCTCGTGCTCCAATAGTATGGGTAATTTGTCCTTTTAAATTTGCTCTAGCCTTTGAAAATGTATATGCACCAAATAATTCAACCATATAATCCAATTCATCATCTGGATCATCAGCTCCTCCATCTAGATTTATATATGGAGTATCTTCTTCCCAACTATTATTTGGATCTGCTGCAAGACATTCATCTTGAGTTCCATAATAACCTTGTTCATTAGAGCAATAGTAGTTAAGCTCAAGATCATCTGATGTAATCTCGTTTGAATTTATTGATGTCCATCCACCATAATAATAAGTTTTATCAATGCCCTCAACAGTCTTTATCAAAGGTCCTGAAACCCATTTATATTTATTAGGCCACCATCTTTGATGATAATCTACTCCAATAGCAAAAGCAGATTGTTTTTCCCAATTTCCTGAAGAATATGCTTTATATTTTAATCGTAGATTTAAATCACCATAAAAAAATCCGCTCCACTTTGTAGTGACCTGTGCATTATCTGTTAGCCCAAATCCAAATGATAATCCACTCATATATAATGTGCTTCTTTTTAAGGTATGTGCAGTTGGGTCTGCAAATAAACTGATTAATTGCTCTTGTCCTTCAGTAAAATCTGCATCTCTATCATTTGAAATTAAATTGTCTACTATTCCAGTACCACTAATTAGTCCGAATAGTCCCTTTGCTTTATTATCTTTTTGAACATCATTTTTGGAATCATCCAACTTCACTTCCTTTATTGATGTAATTTGTTTTTTATCAAGTGTAATTTCTCCAATTCCTTGAGTTATTAAGATAATATACTGCTCATTATCTTCCTTCTTGGTTCCAATAAGTGTCTCTCCTGATTTTAAAACCACTATATATTCTTTTATAACTAAATCATATTTATTAATTGTTACTTCCCCAAAAGAAGTTTGCACTGTTATTGAAGTTTCATCTTCAGAAACTCTCTCTCCCTTTATAGATGAACCATCTTTTAAATTAAAAATTTCTTCCCCAATAAGGCCAGAAAACAATATAATTAAAATAATAATAGATTTTTTAAGCATAATTACTCCAAAAATTTGTTGAAATAAGTTATTAAATATTTTAGTAATTATAATGTAATTTTATGTATATCAGGATATTCCATATGAATAAAAAAACAAACTCAAATATTCCTTTAGATAACTCTTACGGTCCTAAAAATAAAAATAACCCTGGAGAATTCCCCTTTACTAATGGAATATATCCAGAAATGTATAGAAAAAGATTATGGACAATGCGTCAGTACTCTGGATTTTCCTCTGCAAAGGAAAGTAATAAGCGATATCAATATCTCTTAGAGCAAGGGGTAATGGGTCTATCAGTAGCTTTTGATCTTCCAACTCAAACTGGGTATGATTCAGATCACAAACTATCTACTGGAGAAGTAGGAAAAGCAGGAGTTCCTATCTGCTCAATTGAAGATATGGAAATACTATTAGATAATATTCCACTTGATAAAATATCTATATCTATGACAATAAATTCTACAGCCAGCATCTTACTCGCATTATTAATTGTAACTGCTGAAAAAAAGGGTTTTAATAAAAATGTCTTAAAAGGAACTATCCAGAATGATATATTAAAAGAATATATTGCTCGTGGAACTTATATTTTTCCTCCTAAACCAAGCATGCGACTTATAACTAATATTTTTGAATATTGTAGTACGGAAATGCCAAATTTTAATACTATATCAATATCTGGTTATCATATTAGAGAAGCTGGAGCTAATGCAGTTCAAGAAATTGCATTTACTTTAGCAAATGGAATCTGCTATGTCGAGGCTGCAATAGAATCAGGATTAGATCCAAATATTTTTGGACAACAGTTAAGTTTTTTCTTTAATTGCCATAATGATTTCTTTGAAGAAATTGCAAAATTTAGAGCTGTACGAAGAATGTGGGCAAATATTATGAAAGAGCGATTCAATGTAACGAATAAGAAAGCTCTTATGTGTCGATTCCATACTCAAACAGCTGGATCAACCCTAACT
>ASPJ01000062.1 GCA_000405805.1 Fidelibacterota bacterium SCGC AAA003-L08 | reverse complement strand
ATGCTGATTCAAAAAATGAATTGGGTTGCCAAATTGGTGGATACCCTGACTTAGGTTCGTACTCTCCACGATTACCTCTAGTCATTTCATAGTATTTTCGTCGTGCTGACACTGATGATTTTGCATGTGCTACCAATGGTAGATTTAAACATATACCATTATTAACATCCAATGGACTTTTGAATAATGTGATATATTCACATTGATTCCCTTTTGATTCATGAAATTTTTTCCATAAATCAAGGGTACCTACGGTATTGATGGGAGAAATATATAATATCTTCAATTTAATAACTCTTTATATATGTGTAACAGATTGCTAGATATCTTTTCCCAATTATATATATCTCTAATTAATGTATTGTTAATATTTCTATGATTATTATATGCATCTATATTTTCTATATAATAAGTCATTGCATCTATCAGGGAGTTAGAATCACCTGGTTTTGCCCAGCTTGCTGAATCTGGACAAAATTCTTTAATAGGAGCAAGATCACTAGAAACAATTCCACAATTGGTGCCCATATATTCAAAAAGTTTAGTTGGAGTATTATATCGACATAACATGGCATCCTGAAATGGAATAACACCTATATGTGCATCATTTAAATACTTCCATATTTCATTATGTGGAATTTGACCAATACAATTAATCTGATTATTTGTTGCTGTAATATCTAAAAATTCTTTTTCAAATTCTTCAGTTCTACAACTCCCTATTATGGTTAACATAATATTTTTATGGGTTTTAGATATAGTATTAAATGCCTCAATTAAATCAATTAATCCACGCTCATATGATAATTGGCCATGATAAATAAACTTATATGTTTTATCAATTTTATCCAATGGAATGACATGTTGCATTGATAGAAAATTCTCTAAAATATGTACCTGACCATATGATTGATATTTATTCTGACGTGCTAACCGATTGGCTAAAATAAAATAATCAATACATGATAAATACTTTTTTTCATATTTAGTAAGCATCCAGTTAATCATTTTTTTTATTATGCCTGAATAAGAAGAAAATGTATCCCACATAGCTTCTAGATCCTCATGCACATCATAAATAATTTTAATATCTGGATGATTATTTTTTAATTCATATGCTACGGATAATAGCTCCATATCATGAATGTGCAAAACTTTAGGAGGTATTCCATTTAGTCTATTGAATAATAATTTTTTATATTGTTTTTGAGAGATTTCAGATGCACTGAAAAAATTGTATTCTATACTATTATCTAGTTCATCAGCCAAATAATTTTCATAGCAGTATGTGTAATATTGTATCTGATATTGATTAGATGATAATGTTTTAATTTGTTTATAATAAACTCTTTCATCATCACAATTATGTCCGCAGGATGCAATAACTATCATTTTAAAATTTGTAATATTCTGGTTTGTTCATCTTTATTAATAATAAATATATACCATATTATAGGATACAATAGAATAATCGGCACTGTCACTAAATAATTATTATTAAATATTATTACCGCATCCCATATAATAAGTGGATATATCCATGCTTTTAAATTATAATCGATAGGTTCTAATCTGTTCCCAGTATAAAAAATACATAATGACATTATCATA
Source organism: Fidelibacterota bacterium SCGC AAA003-L08 (assembly GCA_000405805.1). Taxonomy (GTDB): domain Bacteria; phylum Fidelibacterota; class Marinisomatia; order SCGC-AAA003-L08; family D37C17; genus SCGC-AAA003-L08. Next base: position 2,305 of record ASPJ01000062.1, on the reverse strand, counting down.
AATGATATCAATGTTGCAAATGCTGACCCAATAATGCCAAATATTGGTATTAAAAGAAAATTTAATATAATATTACTTAATGCACCCATAAATTTAAAATAGGGTATTTTATGTGTTGAGTTATACTTATAAATTCTTGGTAATAATAATACATACATACTGAAAAAATAATATGATATTAAAATTAATGGAATAATATATAGTCCCCCAAAGAATTCAGATCCTATAATGGTATATCCAAAAATACTCATTTTGGGTATTAATGGTATTAAGGATGTTATAACAATAGCTATAAAACCATGGAGCCCTAAAAATATGGTAGCAATTGCAGAAAATTCTAATGAAGCATTCTCATCTTGATTATGTTTCAAAAAGTATGGAGTCCACCCCATATTAAATCCCATGATAATTAATAGCCCAAATATACCAAGTTTATATCCAGCTGAATATATGCCAACGGCTGATTCATCCATCATATATTTTAATATAAATCTATCTGCCCCTTCCATGAAAATTCCAAAAATAGCAGCTGGTAAAAATGGTAACCCAAATGATATGATTTTATTTAAGGATGAAAAATTAATGGATTGTATAGAGAATCTATCTGCTGATAATATAATCAAACATGATAATACACAAATAATAACTGAGGCATATAAATTACCAAGTAAGACCCCTTCAACTCCCATGTGTTGGATATTCACAAAATAAACAGTAAATCCTAAAAGTAGCAATACATTAGCAATATTAAAACTAACAAAGTGGATTGGCTTTCCCTCAACTCTTAAAGTAATTATCAGTAAATTCCATATGATATCAGATAATATAATTACTGCAATATAAATGATAAAAATTGTATTGTCCTCACCTAATAAAAATGATGATAACGGCAATTTAAAAATAATTAATATAAGAGAAAAAAATATACTAGTGATTAATTGTAGGGCAAAAATTGAAGATAAATAAGATTTTCTGCTATTTTCATCGATATAGAATTTCATTAATGCCGTATCCATACCATATCGATAAAATGTCATTGCAAAACCAATAAAAATATATATCGTTGATATAACTCCATAATCTGAAGTAGTTAAAGTATTAGTTAATAATGGTAATAATAAAAATGTCCCAAATCTAGCTAATACATGGCCAAACCCATAGATTATTGATTGTTTCCCTAGAGATAAAAGTGACATTTTATTGGTCTAAAATCATTGTTTTCCTAAAAGTACCAGTTGCACCAAAGCTTTCTTTAAAACGTGCTAATGATAAATTAGGTTCCCCATTTACTGTAAATAAACCAAAATCATAATATTTATAACGATTATCAATTGCCCATTGAAAAATATTAGAAAATATAATATTAAGTGGCCTTAGCTTTTGAAAGTTAGGTTTATGGCTAATGTAAAATGCTAATACTGTATTTTGATTACATATAAAATTGACAACCCCTGCAATTATTTCCCCATCTAATTCAGCAGAAAATAAATTAATTTTTTCAGGAAATAGTTTTTTGAGCTTCTTTAATTCACTTAATGTATGAGTGGGAGATACATTATGGCGTAATGCAAGATTATTGCGCAATATATCATAGAATTCATCAAAATTATCAGATTGTTTCACAGAAATTTTAGATCGCTTTGCTTTTCTGTGTGCCTGTCTAGATGATGATTTATATGTATTATATAAATCTTCAAAACTTTCACCTAATTCCACAATATTAGATAATTCTATTTTCTGATATTTGAAACCATTAGAGTGTAGACAAAACTCAATATAATCTGATTCTACATGACTATAACATGATGGAGATAATGTTATACGAATATGCTTATAGTCTAATTGTGCAACATAATGGAGAAATTGAACAACTATATCATTAGAATCTACAAAAGATAATTTATCCTGATAAATAAAGGAAGCAAATGATACTCCTGGATGGGAAATAAAACAACCTTCTTTTATTGCAGCCGGTAAGACTGCAATTAATTTATCATCTTTATAGAAAAGTAATGAATGATCTTCAAATTGAATATTTTCATGGTAATTAAGAAATGATCTATAATGGAATAATGTGCCATTATTAGAACAATTTATGAAATTATCCCAAATTGTTGTATTTTCATTAATAAAAATTTTTACTTTAATTGACAAAAGTAACCTTAATAATTAAATTAATTTACAGTAAAAATTATATTCAATTCCCTAAATTTGAATATATATAATGAGAAAAATTATGTCCGCAATAAAATCAATACATGCCAGACAGATATTAGACTCCAGGGGAAACCCTACAGTTGAAGTT
>ASPJ01000061.1 GCA_000405805.1 Fidelibacterota bacterium SCGC AAA003-L08 | reverse complement strand
TATATATTATATTATTCATTTTACTTATATTGTAATATAAAAAAAGCCCTACTGAAAACAATAGGGCTTTTTATTAATCATATAAACCAATCTTTAGGCTGCATTTGTTGAAGCAAATTGATCTGTTTCAGTACTACCTTTCATTGCTACAGTATCAGTTTTACCCTGCATAATTGTATTTTGAACTTTATCAAAATAACCAGTACCAACAAAACCTTGATGTTTTGTAGATCTAAATCCATGCTTTTCACTTTCGAACTCTTTTTCTTGCATGTTTGAATATGCTAACATTCCATTTTCAAGATAATTTCTACTTAAAGTAAACATTCCAAGATTTAAATTATGCCAACCTGCTAATGTTATGAATTGGTACTTGTATCCCATAACAAATAGTTGTTCTCTAAAAGTTCTCATAGTTTCTTCATCTAAATTTTCTCTCCAATTGAATGAAGGCGAACAATTATAACATAATAATTTTCCTGGATATTTAGCATGAACAGCATCTGCAAACTTTTTTGCTTCTTCTAAATTAGGTTTAGCAGTTTCACACCATAATAAATCTGCATATGGAGCATAGGATAAACCCCTATCAATAGCTTGATCAATACCATTTTTAACAAAATAGAATCCTTCAGAGGATCGTTCCCCTGTTAAAAACTTTTGGGGTGCTTTATTAATATATGGAGAGAAAAAGAAAGAACTCTATGGATTTTCTCTAGAAACAACGAATAATATTATGGAGCTTACCGCAGTAATAGAATCCCTAAAATCAATTAAACGGAAACATCCTATTATTATTACTACTGACTCGACCTATGTTAAAGATGGAATCACTACCTGGATTAAATCATGGAAAATAAATCATTGGAAGACTTCAAATAAAAAATCTGTTAAAAATAAAGAACTCTGGATTGAGCTTGATAACTTATCTCAGCTTTATGAAATTAAATGGGAGTGGGTAAAAGGTCACTCTGGCCATATTGAAAATGAACATGCTGATTATCTTGCCAATAAAGCAATTGAAGAAAATTTGTGATTACTAACACAACACGTAAATACTATATTAAATTAAATTATTATTAGATGAAGTGGTCTGATTCTAATAATAAAATGATAGGGGGACTTTATAGACCCTCTATTATTTTATTATTTTAAATCCAATTTTTTCAACTGAATTGTAAACTTCTTCAATATTAATTTCACCTCCTGATATAAATACATCCCCAGAATCTAAGTCAATTTTAACATTATTCACATTATTGATTGATGAGATTGCATTAGATACAGATTGTTTGCAATGATTACATGTCATGCCTGATACATTTATTTTTGTGTCCAAATCTGTTCCTTTAATTTTCTTTGCGAAAGGTTTAAAAATTGCATTTAATAAAATTATTATTATTATTACAGAACATATAGGTGCTAATATCGCTAATATCCATGAGTGATCATGCATCCCTCGCATTAATTCCTCCCAATCAATAGTTCCTTGTAAATTGGGATAATAGTAATTAATTCCATAACCAAATAATAATGCAACAGATGTAACTGAAAATAAATATATAGCTACTATTTTTTTTCCCAAGACCTTGTATATTGTGCTAATTGTTGCCATATTAGTTACAGGCCCCGCCATTAAAAAGATTAATGCTCCACCAATACTAATAGTACCTTTTCCAACTAATACCACTGCAATAGGAATAGATGCTGTTGCACATACATATAATGGAATTGAGAACACAAGAATGGTAACTAATTCCCCAAATCCACCAGGACTGACATAATTACTAAATAAATCTTGTGGAGGGCTAATTGCAATAATGGAAGCAAATAATATTCCCACTAATAATGGTTTTGCAATATCTTGTGGCAATGTAATAAGGCCATATCTCAACATGTCTTTTAGCGATTTATTTTCATGGGTACACTCTTCTACTTCTGCTGTCTCATTATTATCAAAAAAATTTACTAATATACCCCCAAATAAGCCTGCAACTAATGCTGCTATTGGTCTTAATAATATAAAAACTGGTAGGACTGGTAAAAACAAACCATATGTCACCATAATGCTATCTATACCTGTTTGTGGTGTGGAAATTAAGAAAGAAGTTGTTGATGCCCTGCTTGCTCCTTTTTTATACAATGACATGGCAACAGGTATTACTCCGCATGAACATAAAGGGAGTGGAATTCCTATCAATGTAGCTTTCAAAATATTAATGAATTTATTGCCTAATAAATTCTTCTGTATAAATTTATCATTGACAAAACCATGCAAAAGTCCTGCTATCATGAACCCTAGTAATAAAAAAGGAGAAAATTTATTTAGAAAATCCCAATAGGCATTAAGTATATCATACATGATACGTGAAAACTAAGTATTCAGGATAATATTTACAATCAAAATAATATCAAGGACATTAATAATATCATCATTATTCATATCGCCTGCATCAATCTCTGAACCGGGGGGAACATTACCTAATATAATATTAACTAATTGCACAATATCAAGTATATTAATAATTGCATCTAGATTTACATCCCCAAGCAAAAACACTTCTTCACTTACAGGTATTGTAAATATTAATGTTTGATTATTTTCGATATAATCATTAAAACCACCATTAGAGGTAATCTGTAAAGCAAATTCAATATCACCATATGGAGCATTTTCACTGAACTCAATCATAAATGGCTCAAAATTAATCAATGCATCTCCAGCATAAGCATCTCCAAATGATACGATATTCTGAATAATAGAGATTTCATTATTAGGTTCTGCTAACTCTAAAATTCCATCAACATTATATGCATGACCCCAATCAGGATGATTAAACAAAATTGTAGATAACTCTATTGTTTCTCCTAATTCAAGAATATTATTATCATCATTTTGAATGAACATATCAATATCTACAAATTCAATCTTAGGGAATAGTGGAACTCCTATCGCTGTTAGTGCATCTACTCTGCCTTTCCCTAATTTTCCTTCTAAATAATCTTGTGAATTGATTGAATATATAATTGGATCAGCAGTTTCAACAACCATCGTTTCAATCTGCTCATTTGTCCATTCTGGGTGGAAAGATCTTAAGAGTCCCATAACGCTACCAACAATAGGTGTTGCCATTGATGAACCACTCCAGTTAGTATATCCATTACCAATTCTTGTGCTTCGAATATTTTCTCCAGGAGATGCAATATCAATGCTATGATGATAAGTTGCCCAATGATTCCAAGAGTCTCCAGAACCTAATGGACATACTGAAATAACATTATCATAACTAGAAGGATAGTGGGCAAATTCATCTGTATTTAAATCCCCATGTACCCCCTCCATTACCACCAGCAGCAAGCACTATTGCACCATAATCATCATGAGCTATATTAATTGCTGCTTGTTCATACAAGCTATAACCTAATCCTCCCCAGCTATTATTTATAATAGCATAGGTGCCTGCATCATGCCCAGCCTGTGATGCATATAAAATCCCATTATATCCATGAGTAATATATGGGTAGTCTTGTTCGCCGGTAGATACTTTAACACACATAATACTGCAATTAAATGAAGCGGATGCTATCCCTGTATTATTATCTGTGTTGGCAGAAAGAAGTCCAGCTACATGAGTACCATGTGCCCATGTGCTTCCATTGCCGACTCCTGGAGGTGGCATAGGATCATTATCCTCACCTCCGCTAACACCGGAGCAATCCCATCCAATAAAATCATCAATATATCCATTCCCATCATCATCAATTAGATTAATATCATCTGGATCAAATATCCATGAACCTCCGCTTTGGATTATTGTTTGTCCATCGCCATCAATATCTTCACCTAAATTATTCCATATATTAGCTCCTAAATCAGTATGATCCCAATCTACTCCAGTATCTACTGATGCAAGCAATACTGACTTATCTCCAGGGGTATTATAAGGAGACATA
>ASPJ01000060.1 GCA_000405805.1 Fidelibacterota bacterium SCGC AAA003-L08 | reverse complement strand
TAAAAAAAGAAATTGGGTGAGAAAATAGATAACCTTATATTTTACACTCAATAATCATTGGAAATTAGTTTAAATATAAATAAAAAATTTGGAGAAATATGCTTGAATACCTAAAACCTAAAGTCATAGCAGAAATTGGATGTAACCATAAAGGTGATATAAATATCGCATATGAACTTATTCAACTTGCAAAAGATTGTAATGCAGATATTGCTAAATTTCAAAAACGTAATAATAAAGAACTTCTAACTAATGAGCAATATAATACTCCACACCCTAATCCAATTAATTCCTATGGAGAAACTTATGGTGATCATCGAGAATTTCTTGAGTTTAATACGAAACAGCATGAATTACTAAAAAAATATTGTGATGAAATAGGAATAGAATATTCCACCTCAGTATGGGATGTTACCTCAGCAGAAGAAATGGTTAGTTTTAATCCTAACTTTTTAAAAGTTCCATCAGCCTGTAATAACCATTTTGATATGTTAGAAGTATTGAGAGATAATTTTAATGGAGAAGTACATATTTCATTAGGGATGACAACTCAAAGTGAAGAAACAGAAATTATAGATTTTTTCCATAATAAGAATCAAGCAAACCGAATAGTTATATATTCATGTACATCTGGCTATCCTGTTCCATTTGAGGATGTATGTTTAAAAGAGATAGATCGACTTTATAATAATTATTCAAAAATTGTTAAATCAATTGCATTCTCAGGACACCATCTTGGAATTGCTATTGATATTGCTGCTTATACATTAGGTGCAAGATGTATAGAAAGACACTTTACAAAAGATCGAACGTGGAAAGGAACTGATCATTCAGCTTCATTAGAACCAATGGGATTAAAAAAACTTGTAAGAGATTTACATGCCACATATAATAGTTTGTCATATAAAAAAACTGAAATTTTAGCTATAGAGCAAGTTCAACGAGATAAACTTAAATATAGAAAATCATAAATTTTTATTAAAATACTGAGTATCAACGAATATGATATCAAAAAAAATAAACTACATTAATGTTATTGCAATTATTCCAGCCAGAGGAGGAAGCAAAGGGATACCAGGGAAAAATATAAAAAATTTTGAAGGAAAACCTTTGATAAGTCATTCTATAGAATATGCTAAAGAATCAAAATTAGTTAATGAAATATATGTATCTACTGATGATGACCAAATTGCTCATATATCTAGAACTGCCGGAGCAAGAATAATAAAAAGACCTTCTGAACTTGCAACAGATACCTCTACTACAGAAAGTGCAATAGAACATGCTTTAAATAATATAGATGATATTCCTGATATTATTATCTTATTACAACCAACCAGTCCCTTAAGGCCCAAAAAATCTTTAGATACCATAATTAATAAATTTATAGATTCAAATAATGATTCATTATTAAGTATATCTCCTTCAAATCATTTTTTTTGGAATATTGATTCTGATTTAGCTTCGGCAGAATATGATTATTTAAATAGAAAACGTCGTCAAGACATTAAGCCTGAAGAAAAAAAATATTTTGAAAATGGTTCTGTTTATGTCTTTACTCGAGAGCATTTTGAATTAACTAAAAATAGGTTGGGAGGGAAAATAGGATATATAATTTTTCCAGAAGAATATGGTTATGAAATAGATGTTCCAAAAGATCTTGTAATTCTAGAACAATTATCTAGAGAAATAATAAAATGAAAAAAAATCTAAAGTCGTCATATTAGTTACTGGGGGAACTTTTGATAAAGAATATAATGAAATAACCGGAAAATTATTTTTTAATAATTCTCATATTAAAGAAATGCTTGATTTAGGAAGATGTAAAATTGATGTTGAAATTAAGAATTTAATGTTGAAAGATAGTTTGGATATGAAAGAAATTGATAGAAAATTAATTCTGGATACTTGTTTACAAACAAAAGTAGATAAATTAGTAATCACTCATGGTACAGACACAATGACAAAAACTGCTAAATTACTAGCTGAAAATATTACAAATAAAACTATTGTATTTACTGGGGCCATGATTCCATATAAATTTGGTGCCTCAGATGGATTATTTAATTTAGGTAGTGCATTAACTGCCGTTCAAACTTTACAAAATGGAATCTATATTGCTATAAATGGAAATATATTTAAATGGAATGAAGTTAAAAAAAACCGTGAAAAAGGTATTTTCGAATTAACAAATTAAAAAAAGATATATTTTTAATAATTGACTTTGACAGTACAATTATTTCATGTGAAACCTTAGATGAATTATCTACCCTATTACTTAATGATGATATTAAAAAAATTAATCAAATCAAAAATATAACAAATAAAGCTATGGATGGAAATGTTTCTTTTAATCAAGCGTTAAATGATCGATTAAAAATCTTAAATATTAGCTATCAAAATATATTAGATGGCATAGAATCAATAAAGAATAAAATCACAACAACTTTCTTAGAGAATTCACATTTTATTAATAATAACAATAATATTTATATAGTATCGGGTGGATTTATTGAATTCATTAAACCTATTGCAAATATTTTAGGTTTTAAATCAAATCATATTTTTTCCAATTCATTTATTAAAAATGGAGATAGCTATGAATTAGATAATGAAAATATCATGGCTCAAGATAAAGGGAAGGTTGAAGTAGTAAAAAGATTAGGATTAGAAGGATTAATTATTGTGATTGGAGATGGATATACTGATTATGAAATAAAAAAGTATGGATACGCTGATTTATTCATTGCTTATACTGAGCATGTAAATCGAACTAAAGTTTCTAAACTTGCTGATTATACATCCAACTCTTTTACTGATATTATAGAGTATATAAATAATCTATGAAACAGTTATGTCTGAACATTGAATCCATGGATAAATTCCAGATCCGAAATTAATCGTCTCCTTACTGATATTTTTAATATCATGTAGCATTTTACATATATTACCAGATACCATAGTCTCAGATATAGGATGTTTTATTTTACCATTTTCTATATAATAACTGTTTTTAGCAACACCTGAGAAATCACCATTATCTGATGGACTTCCACCTGAAAATCGGGAAAGAAGTACTCCTCTATTAATTAAAGATATCATATCTTTTAATGATTTATCTCCAGGTTCTACAATATGTGCTCCACCACCATTTACAGCTCGTTTTCCACCAGTTTTATTTGAGCCATAAATTCCTAATAATAGCGTTTTTAATATTCCTTTATCTATAATTGTTGAATTTTCACAAACATATCCATCACCTGTTACAAAATAATTAAAATCTAATTTTTCTGATAATGGCTGTGAATGAAGCGTTAACTTATCACTACCAATACATTGATTTAACTTATCCTTATATATAGACCTACCTGATATAACCATAAAGTCAGATATATATCCCTCAAACATTGATAAAAAATCTCCTAAACAATCTGGAGTAATGATTATATCCCCAACAAATTTATCTGGTACAGGTAGAGTTCTTACTTGTTCTTCTGTTTCTCTTAAAAGCTGCTCTATCATTGCATACTTATGTAATGGTTTATTAATATTTTGAGCATAAAATCCTGTGTAGTTGAACGATGATGTGTCTTTACCTTCCTTTGCCGTAAACATTGGAGAAAACCCATATAATCCTTTATTAATTTCAAAATCAATACCATTTGAATTTCCAAGGAATGTACTTGTTGTAGTGAAATCTAATATCGCAGCCTCTAAAATAATTTTTGGGAATTTGTCCTTAACATATTCATTGAATTCGGATAATGAATCATACATTAGATCTAAATCAACTTGCTTTGATCCACAAGAAAATATCTGTGGAGGTTGATGTTTGGCAATTCCATAACAATCATCTGGTTCTGAGCTTTTTGATAATTCAATAACTTTTAAAACTGCATTATCTATTGATTCTTTATCTATTTTATTTATTGAAGTAGACCCTTTTTTTTCATTAATAAATGCTTCTATAGATAGGCTTGAATTATATGTTGTTCGAAATAATGACATCTCACCATGTTCAATATTCAATTCTTGTTTTTCACTATTTAATAATGAACATGACGACTTATCTACGC
>ASPJ01000059.1 GCA_000405805.1 Fidelibacterota bacterium SCGC AAA003-L08 | reverse complement strand
ACCCATCCATCAGGTATATTATCTAAACAATATTCAACTGAATCTCCATACCCAAACCCGTCATCATCTTCATCATACCAATATTCTAATGCTGCAGGGTTAAAACAGCCACAACCAATATCATCTGCAGCACCTCCTGCACATATACCGCAATAATCTGTGTCATTGGTTGGACATAAAGGTTCCTGGTCATCATTATTTGATACCCATAGATACGGAGCATCTATTTCACAATAAATTTCTGGTTCACCATAACCAAGACCATCTCCATCCTCATCATACCAAAAACTTTGAGGCCCCTCTATAAAGCAACCACACCCAATATCATTTGCATTATTTCCAAAACAAATACCACAATCATCAATATCAGAGTTTTCTATATGTCCAGATGTTCCTTCAGAGCATTCCCCACAATCATCATAAAAAGCAAAACCTCCCCATACATCCATACAATCTAATAAACAATCATTGTCAAAATTATTATCACATGTACCGCAGTTATCTTCGTAAGCATCACCACCTAATACCTGATTGCAATCATATACTACTTCAATAGTTTCGACAACAACCATAGCCATCATACCTGCTGTAAATGGATATGAATTTGATATTACTGTATCGTAAATATTTCCAGTTGAATTATCATATATCCTAAAGGTAGGATATTCACCAGGCTCCATATAGCCTTCTGAGTATATTTCTCCGTCATTACCCATTACTGGAATATCTGTATAAATACCAGTCCATTGACGAGCACCAACACATACATCATCCCTAAAGGCTGCAATCCAATCTTCTTCAGGTTCTAAAGATTCTCCACCTATTTCTCCATTAATGAAAAAATAGAACATTTGTTCTGAAGATTGGTTGAAATTAAATTCAGTAGGCATAACACTTGACATGCCTAATGTAATCAATCCAATAAAGAATATAATCTTCCTAAAAAAGAAAGATGTTTTATTATTTTCTGCTAACGATATAATAATCTACCTATTTTCTCTTTATAAAAGTTTACTATTAATATTGCTACAAATTATGTGCCTAAGAACACAAAACCTATAAAAATTATTTAATTAAACAAATTTTTTCCATAAAAACATCAGAATCACCTAACTTTTTAGTAACAACGAAATAAATTCCACTTGAAATATGTGAAGCATCCCACTTATAGCTATACTCTCCACTTACTTTATAGCCTTCAAAAATTTTATCAATCTCTTGTCCATTAATATCAAAGATACTAATATCTAAATAGTCATTATATTGTAGATTTATATCAATATTAATGATTGGATTAAATGGATTTGGATATGCACTAATAATAGAATACTCATCAATAATATTATCTGTTTCAGATATATTTAAATTATCATTAATACTCAATAATATAGGATTTGGAGCACTGCCAAAGTGATTATTTATATCAACATCAAATGATTGATAAATATCAAAGATTAACTTATTATCATAATTATAATATTTAAACCCCAAATCATTAATTAGCTCATTCAGAAATATTGATGAAATAAATATATATCCCTCAGCCATACTATTATCCTCAGCAATACGTATACTCCTAACTTCATCATTATCTAGATATCCAACCAATATATCACCACTACCCATTTGGTAATTATCATCTGTAAAAGTAGCAAACATAGTTGCTGTATTTTCAAAATTTCCATCATTATTAAAAGAATAATCTTGATTAATTAATTCTGACAATGAAAGTATTTTTAAATTTAACCACCCAAAATCTTCTGAATTAGGATAAAAATTATAAAAATCCATATCAATTAATTCTCCTTCAGAAAAATCAAAAACTTTAAAATCTGGTATTTCACCAGAAAGCATATATCCATTTGTTCCGGAAGTGCCATCATCACCCATAACGGGGACATCACAAATTCCGCCACCGCATAAAGAAGTATCCCATTGTCGTGAACCAACACATGTCTCATCTTTATATGCAACTACCCAATCGTCAGATTCAATTAACCTGCCATTAATCAAAACTTGATTAAAAAATAAAATGCTTGAGTACTTGATTGTTCAAAAGAAAAATCAGACATGCTGACAGCTCCTAAAAAATTAAATAAAAAAAACGTTAAAAAAATATTCTTATTCATTATATCAATCATATATTATAACAGAAAAACTCCAGATGGGTTTTTATTCAAAACTATTTCTGGAGTTTTCTTGTAAATACTTGTAATGCTAATTAATTCGACTTATTCTTTTTTAATTCCGCATCAATCATTGTAGACCAGGCCTCCAAACTTCTACCTTGAGGCTCTTTACCATTAATAAGAAATTTAGGAACGCTCATTCGTGGTAGACCCGCTTCTTTCATCTGCTTAATCTCTTCATCAATTAATGAGGTGATATTTGCACTATTAGCATCAGCCTTTAATTTTTCAGCATCTAAACCCATTTCAGCTGCTAGCTGTAATGGTAGATCTGGATTACTTTTTAGCTCTCTGAATTTATCAAAGATTGCCTTGTACAATTTCTTGTATGTTTCCACTCCACCTTGCTCTTTAGCAGCTAAACAATATTGAGCTGCTAGCCTAGCTTGTTTATGAAATGATAATGGAAAGTTTTTAATGACTACTTTTACATCATTAGGATACTTTTCTAATATATCGTCTACCAAACTGACAGACTTTTGACAGTATGGTCATTGAAAATCCGTCCATTCTATTATAGTTACTGGAGCATCCTTTTTACCAAGTACAATTGAATTCCCAATAGCTATATCATACACTTTGTTAGGATCTGCTTTAGGTGGTTGCTGTTTTTTATTATCTTTTTTAGACGGCTCTGTCTTTTTTAATTCAGCAATACCTTTCTGAAGTGCATTTTGATCTTTTTCTATTTTATTTATTTTATTTAATACTAATTCTTGTGATTCTAAAATAGAATTTAACTTCTTCTCTACTCCACTAAACTTCTTATCTAGCCTACCAATCTTCTTTTCCACTGAACTTAAATCAGCACTTTCGCAAGAAAATATCAGAAGAGATAAAATTAATATATAATAACTTTTATTATTTACCATTACTTAATTACCCTTAATAAAATACCATAAAATTTATTAATAATATTGATTGATAAAAACATATTTATTTATCTATTTAACCAACATTAATTTTTGAGTTTTAGTCGTATTACCAGCAACAAGCTGTACAAAGTAAATACCTGTAGAATAATTATCTGCATTCCACATCACTTCATAACGACCCTGATCTGTCATACCATTCACAAGTTCAGCTACCATTCTACCTCTAACATCATATACATTAATATTTACATTCATATCTGAAGAAATATCATATGTAATGGTAGTAGACGGATTAAATGGATTCGGATATGCATTACCCAAAGAAATCTCTGTAGGTAATATTCTATCTGACATTGAAATCACTGACATTGCATTGTTACCAATCCATGCAGTAGCTTCAGGAGAATCCATCTCTACTAATTTATCTTGTGAAACATCATAAACTTTAAATGTTACAACATCACCTGGTTCACAGTAACCTGCAGTCATTACACTACTGATATCTGAACCATCATAACCCATAACTGGTACATCTGTGTACTCACCTGTCCACATACGTGCACCAACTACAACATCATCATTGTAAGATATAATCCAGTCACCTTCTACTAAAGGTTCACCATCAATAGTTGCTTCATTTACAAAGAAGAACTGCTGATTCATTGATTGAACATATCTATATAACGATGGAACTTCTACTACATTCTGTCTAATAGATTTTCTAGTTAAATCTCCATCATCTCTAACTGGAATTCCATATGAGAAATTAAAATCATAATTTGAAATAAACCAGTAACCTTTATTAGACTCAAATGCATTTAATGATCCTGCCCATCCACCACCAGGAAGTGCAAGTGCAGCATAGCCTTCACCAGCCACACCATATAATCCTTCACTTGACGTATTATCCACACTCTGATTTAATGAGTTTGAATATGGATATGATATCAAATTATTACCCTGTGATAGAGCATAAGAATAATTCTCAGAGCCAAGAATTGCACTAGGAGTACCTATAATATCTAATCCAGTAGCCTCTTC
>ASPJ01000058.1 GCA_000405805.1 Fidelibacterota bacterium SCGC AAA003-L08 | reverse complement strand
AGGACATGCAGAGGTATGTAAGATAAGTTTTGACCCTAAAGTTATAACTTATGATCAAATACTTGATATTTTCTGGAAAATTCATGATCCTACCACTCTAAATCAACAAGGGGCTGATAAAGGAACCCAGTATCGATCGGCAATCTACTATAATGGCAAAGAGCAATTCCAAATTGCAAAAAAATCTAAAGAAGAACATGCGTCTGATTTTAACAATCTTATTGTAACTGAAATAACCAAATTAGGTGATTATTATAAAGCAGAGGACTATCATCAAAATTATTACAATAATAATCCAACCAATCCCTATTGTCAATTTGTAATTAGACCTAAATTAGAAAAATTTAATAATAAGTAATTTTAGCCTGTAACAACAAGTGCCATACCAAAAAACGCAATACACATTGAAACAATACGAATCGGCGTAATAACTTCCTCCAAATAAATTCTTGCGAGGATAATAATAAATACAGCGGACATTTGACCTAAAATACTCGCCAAAGCTGGATTAGGGATATTAGAATATCCTACAATCCAAAAAATCAATGCAAAAAATGTTCCAAGCCCAGATGCTAACAGTAATTTTGAAGCAATATTTTTATTCATTACAGGCACTACTAATTCTTTGCAATTTTTTTTCATTAAAAGTATAAGAACTGTAATCAGAACTCCAGGAAACAATCTAAACATTGTGGCCCATATCTGAAGCTCTACAGAATGAGTTAATTTATTAAGTACTGGCTTCATAATAATTATTCCAGTAGAGCTGAAAGCAATAGCACAGACCATCAATAGAATCCCTTTATAATAAGTAGCTATATCAATATCTTTTCTAGAAGATTTTTCTATTGCAATCATTAGTACAGCTCCTGAAATAATTAAAAATCCGATAAGCTGGGTTATATTCATCCAGACACCTAAAACAAAGAATGATAGAATAAGTACAAATGACGGCTCTAAGGTATTGATAATAGCAATACGGTTTGCTCCTATTTTATTTAAAGAATATAAAAAGAGAAGATCCGCAACTCCCATGCCCAGACACCCGCTGATTATAAGCCTATAATAATCAGTTATTAAAAGACCATCATACCATATTGGTACTGATGTGAATATCGTAATTAATCCGAATAAGAATATTGCAATAACATTTTTTACAGGAGTAATTACAAATGGAGATACTCTATTTCCTACAGACTTGAAAATGATAACTGCAATACTCCAGAATACAGCTGCCAGCAGCATTGATAATTCACCAAAGCTAATCAAGACTCTTTGCCTTTTTAATTATCTGTTTTGCTATTGGTTTTGGGATATTGGTTTTTTTGATAATTTTATCGACTGTCGTTTTTTTAATATCATCAATACTTTTAAACTCTAACCATAGCATCTGCAGTCTTTTTAATCCAAGACCTTTGATATCTTTAAATATTGAAGCAGTCATATCTTTGCCTCTTCTCTGTTTATGAAAACTGATTGCATATCGATGTACTTCATCTCGTATGGATCGTAGCAGATATAAGCCTGGAGAAGTTTTAGATATGTTCTGAGGATCTGATAAATTTGGCTTATAAACTTCCTCTAATCGTTTTGCAAGCCCTATCACATCGATATATCCAAGTCCTAAAGAACTTAATGCTGATTTAGCTGCTGAAAGCTGTCCTTTTCCACCATCAATAACAATCAAGTCCGGTAAGGACGTTCCTTCTTTTAAAGCTCTTGTATATTTCCGGGTGACAATCTCATGCATTGATGCAAAATCATCAATTCCCTTAACCGTTTTGATATTGAACTTTCTATATTCACTTTTCCTTGGTTTGCCATTAATATTTGAATTATCAAATGCTTCAATACGAAGCGGAGCAATACTCATCCCTAGATCCTCCTGCAATTGAAGTATCGTCCCATGAATATTCTCTTTGCGTTTTATTTTCTTTATTGTGATTTCTTTAAGATATAACGAGGCATTTTTAGAACACAAATCTACCAGTTTCTTCTTCTCGCCTTTTATCGGAATTTCAATTTTAACGACTTTGTCTTTCTTATCTGATATCCATTTAGAATATTCATCTAGCCGATCTATCTGCTTTTCAATCAAAATTGTATCTGGAAAGTCATATGTCGCCGAATAATACTGAAGAAAAAATTGTTCAATAATATCACTCTTATCATCACCTCTTAAGAGTAAATTGAATTTTTCAATTGAAATCAGATGTCCATTTCTGATTCTAAATAACACCCCTACTCCATAATTTTTTTCATAATCAACAGACAGAACATCTTGATTCTCAAAATCATGTAAGATTTTTTTCTGCCTTTTTGAAAATGATTCTACTGCATTAATTTGATCTCTGAATCCTGCAGCTTTTTCATAGTTTTTAGCTTTACTAGCAGATAACATTTCCTTCTTTAGTTCATTAAGTATATTGTTATTCCCACCCTTTATAAAATCTACAATATCTTTAATCATCTTATTATATTTTTCAGTAGCTACTAAACCTTCGCATGGACCCTCACATCTACCTATGTGGAAATCTAGACATATACTATGCTTCTTGGCTTTAATAGAATTAGAATCAATAAAAAAACTGCAGGTTCTTAAGGGGAATGTTTTGTGAATAACTTTGAATAGTTCTCGTAGATACCCTACATCAGTAAATGGTCCTAGATATGTATTCTTATCATCTTTTAAATTTTTAGATCTAATAATTTCAATTTTAGGGTATGGCTCATTAGTTATTTTGATATACGGAAAGGTTTTATCATCTTTTAATAAAACATTGTATTTAGGCCTATGCTCTTTAATCATATTTGCTTCAGTAATAAGAGCTTCTTTTTCATCTCGAACAACAATCCAATCAACATCAACTATATGGTTAACCATTATATTGACTTTTGCAGATGGATGCTTTCCTTTTTTAACAAAATAAGATCTAATTCTATTCTTAAGTATTTTGGCTTTGCCAATATAGATAATTTGGTCATTTTTATTTTTAAAGAAGTATACTCCTGGATTTTTAGGAGTTTTTAATAATTTATCATTGACAGTCAATTTACTTCTGACAAATCTCTATCAATAGACCTGGAGTTGAGTTGGGATGTATAAATGCAATCTTATAACCTTCTACTCCTACTTTAGGCTTTTCATCAATCATTACAATGTTATTAGAAACTAAATGTTCAATAGCAACATTAATATCTTCAACAATAAGGGCTATATGATGCATCCCTTTCCCATATTTAGATATATATTTACTTATAGGAGAATCCTTGGAAATTGATTCTAGTAATTCTATCTTTGTATTAGAAACATTAAATATATCAGTATTTACCCCTTGTTCTTCAATAATTTCCGATCCAATATGTTCTAGATTAAAAACATCTTTTAATACCTTCGAAAGTTGTTCATTCTTATCTAATGCAATACCTATATGTTCTACTCCTAATACTTTAATCATTCTTTAAACCCTTTTAGCTAATAAATCATACTCAAAAGCATCTACATATTCAATGTTAACAAATTCACCTTCTGAAATATATTCGTCTATCCTCACATAATTATCAATTTCCGGAGCATCTCTATAACTTCTTGCAATTGACCAATCTTCATCTTTAGATGACTTATCTATTACAACCGTATCTTTGCAACCAATTAGAGTTTTATTTTTCTCTAGACTTATTTCCTGCTGAATCATCATTATCCTATCATATCTATCTTGTTTAACTTTATCAGGAATATTATCTTCTAGATTATCAGCTGCATGTGTTCCCTCCTCGTTAGAGTAGGTAAAAACACCCAATCTATCAAATTTTACTTCTTTTACAAAATCAATTAACTCATTGAAATCTTCCTCTTCTTCGCCAGGAAATCCTACTATAATAGATGTTCTAATAGCTATATCTGGACAAATTTCTCTTAAGCATTTTATTTTATTTTTTATACCTTCTGACTTCAATCCTCTTCTCATTAACCTCAACATCCGATCTGACCCATGCTGAACTGGCATATCTATATATGGAATCACTCTTTTGAAATTTTTAAATGATTCAATCATATTCTTGTGCAAATGTGCTGGATGAGCATAATGGAGTCTTATCCATTTCAAATCATCTATTTTATCCAGTTCCATCATTAATTCATGCAAAGATGACTTTGGCATTAAATCCCATCCATATGATGTGCTGTCCTGTGCTATAACAAGCAATTCTTCTACCCCTTGGGCAGCAAGACGTTTAGCTTCCTGGACATTCCATTGCAATGGTTGACTTTTCTGTAAGCCTCGCATAAGTGGTATGGAGC
>ASPJ01000057.1 GCA_000405805.1 Fidelibacterota bacterium SCGC AAA003-L08 | reverse complement strand
TATTATGGGGTGAAAAGGGGATTGTTAGAAAATTAAATTTAGCTCCAGATTCTAGAGTTGAAGAGTTGAAGCTTCGTAGTAAAATGCTTCAATTACATCAAAAACTAGGCTTGTTAAATGTAGGATTAATGGGTGTTCAAATGTATTTAGGGAGTGATATGTATAATAAAGGGAATAGAGATCATTCTAGAGCTCATCGTTATTTAGGCTATTCAACATTTTCAATTTACATGACTACTGCAGGTTTACAACTTTGTTCGCCTCCAGCATTTCGTTATTCAAAAGGTTATTCTTCAATAAAGATTCATCGCTATTTATCATATATACATTTTGCGGGGATGATATTAACTCCAATTAGCGGATATTATACAGCTCAGCACCCAAATGATCCTAGGCCATATGAATTTCACAGAACGATTACAGCTATAACATTCAGTTCGTACACGTTAGCATTCTTAATGACGTTATTGCCATGAAGATTTTATTTTATTTAATATTATTCAATTTAACTTATAGTTACTATTCTATTATCCAATCAGATAGTAAGGTTGAATATTCTGGGAGACATCCAATGCATGCTTTCACAGGAAAAAGTTCTTCGATAATGTTATTATCCGATTGTGATAGTAATAGAGATAAATGTGATCTCAAATTTACAGTTCCTGTTATTTCCTTGAATAGTGGGAATGATAATAGAGATAGCAATATGTTAAATTATCTAGAAGCATTTTCATATTCTGAAATAATATTAAATATTGAAGATTTTATAATAATGGAGTATAATGCAGAGTCTATTCCTTGCACAATCACTATTCATGGAGTTACTCAAACCATAAATATTCCTCTAACAGTTAAGGAAAAATCTTCTAATCAATACACAGTTAGTTCAACTTTCTCAATATTATTAGAGGAATTTGATATACCGCGTCCAAAGTTATTATTTGTTCCAATAGATAATGAAATCAGAATCAAAGTAGACCTTCTAATAAAAAGAGAAGAGCCGTAATGAGAATTATTTTATTATGTTTGGTGATTATTTTTGGATGTAATAATAATGAATCTGATAATATCCATTCTTATAGAATGCCTAAACCTAAAAATACTGAATTATTTTCATGGAATATTCCAGGTAATTGGATTTCAACCAATACAACTCAATTTAGCCAAGCAAATTATTTAATTCCTTCTTCTAGAGGAAGTGCGGATATATCAATTTCATATTTTGCAGGCAATGCAGGAGGTGTAAAAGCTAATGTTAATAGATGGAGGAAAAAATTAGACCTAGAAGAATTAAATAAAAAACAGATAGAATTAATGGGAGAAACCTTTTTATCTAATATAGGGGAATATAAAGTATATAAGATTGTTAATGCAGATAATGATGAATTTGGGTTTCTATGTTCTATAATACCAGCAAAAAATCATACAATTTTTATCAAACTAAAAACTTATCCTGAAACTATCGATAATCTTAAAAAACAATTTATAGAATTCTGTTCATCATTTGATTACAATGAATAATTATAAAAAAATATCTAATAATAGTATTGTAAAATTTCTTGGAAGGCCAAATATTTTTGTATTTGCAATAGCATGGATGATTGTATTGGTTGTTATAGGAACATTAGACCAATCAAATATTGGATTATATTTATCAAAGGAAAAATATTTTTTAAGCTGGATAACATTTTTTGGTTTTATGCCTGTACCATCAGGAAAATTATTAATGTTTATTATATCAATTAACTTGTCATTTTATTTTACTCGTCCAAATATTTTCAAACTATCAAAAATAGGTATTACTATTACACATATGGGAGCCTTATTGCTTCTTATTGGTGCAGGTATAACAGCAAAATTTAGCCAAGAGGGAAGGATGCCAATAGAGGAAGGAAAAACTAGTAATTATTTTGAAGATTATTATAAAAAAGAGTTGGTTGTAATTAATACCTCTAATATTGATTATGATGAATTCACAACATTTGATCAATCTATATTATATAATGGAAATATAATTTCAAATAATGAGACTTTACCTTTTGAGATTGATATAAAACAATTTCATAAAAATTGTGAATACGTAGATAGAAAACTTTTAAATAACGAATATGAAGGTGCTGGAAAGTTCTTTTATATAAGTAGGGAAAAACCAGAAAAAGAATATGAACAAAATAGAGCGTGTATTGCTTTTGAAATATCAGGCACAGATACTAATAATAATGGAAATTATATTGTCTATCAGGGCCCACTCATTACTAATCTTAGTGATGAAGTACAAGGTAATGAAGAACTTGTTGAACAATTTATAATATATAATGAAAATAAATTTTATCTAGATTTAAGGAATAAGAGAACATATCTACCATTTGAAATTAAATTAATTGACTTTAATAAGACTATTCACCCTAATACAGATATAGCCAAGAGTTTTAGTTCTGATATTAATCTTATTCATGAGAATTATGATCGAGGTATTTTGATTAAAATGAATGAACCTCTTAGACATGAGGGATATACATTTTATCAAGCCTCATTCCAAGATCAAGGATTTTATACATATAATGATAGTTATTATTATGATACTAGGTTTTGGAAAGACAGGACAGTATTGGCCGTTGTTAAAAATTACGGAAGATTGTTTCCGTATATATCTAGTATAATCATGTGCATAGGGATTCTGATACATTTATTATTGAAAATACCAAAAAAGAAAAATGCGACAAATATTTAATTTCATAGTAATAATACTATTATCTAATTTTTTAATACCATATAATGGAATTAAGGATATCCCAATTCAAGAATCTGGTAGGATTAAACCTCTTGATACATTTGCAAGAAATCAACTATTATCATTTTATGGAAAATCTAAGTTAAAACATGAAGACTTATCTGCAATTAATTTTTTAGAAGTTTTAATACTAGATGTAGATTCAGTAGCCTATAAAGATATTTTTAATATTAATAATCCTGAGGTTGTCCAAACACTTGGATTAGATTGGGAAAATAATTATCATAAATATAATTTTATTGAAATATTCTCTGGAATAAATAATGAAATTGATTACTTCAATAGTTTAAAATCTAAAAATGAACAGGATTTAACTAAAAAAGAGTTAGAATTTTCAAATATATATAGTAATACATACTATTTTATTGAATTAAATGCATCTCTAAGACATGCCTATTTATTACCTGAAATTGAAATTCGAAATAAATATGTAGCTAATCAGTTAGGACTTGAAGAAGGGGGTATGATTAGTTTTCATTATTTTTACTACAATAAAGAGCAAGTTTTAAATTTAATCAGTGATATATTACCACAAGAAAAAATATCAACTCAAGAGGATATCCAGAATTTAAATGATGAAGAAAAATCAGCATTTGGATTAGCTATTCAACTACGTAGTTTAGAAATGTCCTATCATAATTATCTACAGGAATATATTAAGAATAATCCTGTACAGATATTAAAAATTATCCCCCCTGATCCATACATAGAAGATGCATCGTGGTTTTCTCCATTAGAGATTTTAGCGGGAAAAAATGGGCCACCTACAGATAAACAAATCAAATTATTATCATCATTAGAAGAATATATTTCTAATCGAATAAATTTCAATCAAGAACAAGCTGATGCTGCTATAAAAAATTATAAAAAAATTATTTCTGAAATCACAACAGATGTAAGTGAAAAACTATTAAAAAGAGAAGTTTGGTATAATAAAACAAACATGCTAACGATTGCTAATGCATTCTATATATTATCATTTTTACTAATATGTATAAGTTGGATTTTTCAGCCAAGTATTATCTATAACATTTCGCTAAGTTCTATTATAATGGGGATGCTAGTTCACTCCTGTGCAATCATTAATAGAATAATTATAATGCAGCGTCCTCCAGTATCTACATTGTATGAATCTATAGTATTTGTCAGTTTTATTGCAGTTCTTATATCCGTTATAATAGAATTTTGGAAAAAAAATACATCAGGCCTATTTGTAGGCTCTATATTAGGTAGCATCTTATTGTTTATTGGATATCGCTATGCTGCAGAAGGAGATACTCTTGGAGTATTAGTGGCAGTCTTGAATTCTAACTTTTGGTTAGCTACTCATGTAGTGACAATTACAATTGGTTATGGAGTAACCGTTGTAGCAAGTACTTTAGCTCATTTATATCTAATAAGAACAATGTTAGATAAAGATAAAAAACAATTAAAAATAATTTATAATAGTCTCCTGGGAATTACTTTATTTGCATTATTTTTTACATTATTTGGAACTATTCTTGGAGGAATATGGGCTGACCAGTCATG
>ASPJ01000056.1 GCA_000405805.1 Fidelibacterota bacterium SCGC AAA003-L08 | reverse complement strand
GGGCAATAGCTTTACCTATTGATGTTTTTCCTGTTCCCGGAGGTCCTATAAAACAAATAATTGGACTTTTAAATCTTTCTCCTTTTTTCTTCCTTGATGATTTTAAATTTCTTACAGCTAAATGTTCAATAATTCTCTCTTTCACCTTATCTAAACCATAATGATCATCATCTAAAACTTTTCTTGCATGCAAAATATCTTTTCTATCCTTTGATTCCTTTGACCAGGGTAAATCAGAAAGCCAATCTAAATATGTCCTCGACACAGTATATTCTGGAGATTGTTGAGGAATTTTTTGCATCCTATTCAATTCTTTTCGTGCAATTTTTTCAACATCTTTAGGCATTTTAGATTCTCTGATTTTTTCTTCTAACTCTTCAAATTCAACACTCGAGCTTTCTTCTCCCAATTCTTTCTGTATTGCTTTTAATTGCTCTCTTAAATAATATTCTTTTTGTGATTTAGATATCTCATCCTGAACATCTGATTGAATCTTTTCTCCAAGCTCAATTCTCTGAATTTCTTGATTAATTATTGTAATTGCCTTTTCAATTCTTTCTTTAACATCAACCTCAGCTAATACCTCTTGTTTATCTTTTGTTGAAGTATTAATTAATGATATAGTTTTATCAATCAATTTTGTAGGGTTTTTAATATTAATCAATGTATTTGCCTGATCATCAGATAGGTAAGGTGCAATGTTAATTAATTTTTTGAATATTGCATTAATATTTACAGATACAAGGTCTACGTCGATATCTTCAAAATTATGTTCTTTAATTCTTGAAGCTAAACCCATAAAATATGGTTGATCTTGAGTAAAATTTTTGACTTCAATACGTTCAATTCCTTGTACAATCACTGATTTAGAATTATCCGGCATATCAAAAGTTTTCATAACAGTAGCGAGTGTACCTGTTGTATATAAATCTTCATTTGTAGGATCCTCCACAGATCCATCCTTCTGAGCTACTACAATGATATATTTTTTCCCATTTTTTGGCAGACCCTCTATTAGATTCAATGATTGTTCTCTACCAATATATATTGGAATTATTTGCTGAGGAAATAACACTGTATTCCTTAAAGGCAATACTGGATATATCTCTAAAATATCATCTTTGTTTTCTCTTGCTGTCATATTATTAGTTCCTAAATATAAATTTAATTAAAACAAATATCATGCCAAACCATATATTAAGACTATTTGTCATGCCTAAATAGTCTCAAAATATTTTTTCATTACATATAGGACTCTATTTGTGACAGCAATATCTGATATAGGATGTTTATTTGCAATTTTTGGAAATAATGAATCTTCCAGCTGTTGATCAGTCAACCAACTTATCATTTTTTTAATTTTTTTATTATCCTCTACTTTAGCACTTAATAATATTTCTAATATCTTTAGAGTTCCTCCTGCGAACATATGTTCTGAAGTATGATTGATTGATAAACATTCCCATGCATCAGATTTAGGTAATAATGTGCTTCTATTCTTATTTAAGTAATTCCCTAATAGAAAAGATGCACTCTTAGATAGATAGTCATAATTTTTAAATATCTTTCGTTTTGTCAATAATAACGATATTTCTGCTGTTGTCCATATACATGATGGAGCATCCTCATATTTCAAACCTTTAGGAAGATTATTCCTATGCAACCACCCTCCATCGTCTCTTTGTCTGCTTATTATAAAATGTATTGCTTTATCTATCAATTTATTCCCCTCAAGGCCTAAATCCATCAATAAGTTGCATGCACGGGCATGATGATGATAATTCATAGGGAAACGTCCATTCTCATCTTGAAAATCCATTAATTTGATTATCTGATCTTTAATTACATTTAGATAATCTGTAGCACCTAAATCAACAAGTTGATGAATTTTTTGTAATTGGTAATAAAATAGTACTTCATTATCTATATTATTAGAGCTTTGATAATTCTTATTTGATATTTTATGTAATGCCTGTTGTTTAAATACGGCTAATTCAACTAATCTATATAAAGCATGATTGTGATCTAAGCCATATACATTTTTTAATAATAGAAAAACATCTCCAGGCTTACCTTTTCTAATTATATATGGAATAGGATTCTGATCCAAACTTCCTACCCATTCAGGAGTTGTATTTAAATTGTGAAGTACAGTCTCTCTGGTATCTGCAAATTCAGATACTTTTATCTTAGACTTATTGAATTGTTTTTTATATTTACTGTTTTTATCTATCATTCTTATGACAATTTTGACAACTATTAATACCTTTAGCAATTTCGCATTTATAATTCATTCTAGGTGCTTTAATTCTTGTTTTTAAATCTTTTCCAGTTATCTCCATTCCTATTTCATGACACAATAAACACTGTGCTAGAGAAATAAATTTATCATGAGGATCATTATCAACATCATCAAACAAACTTATTAACAATGGTGCTTTCGATCTAATGCGTTCAGATTTAGATTGAAATATTTTGCTTTGGCCACCATTAAAATACCAGCTATAAAATAATAGAGAAGATGATCCTAATAATACAAACAACGCTATAAATATAATATTAGCTTTATGCATATAATTAGCTGTTATACTGATGTGCCTGTTCATCTGCATGATATGATGAACGAACTAATGGCCCTGACTCAACAACTTTAAAACCCATTTTTAGACCTTCTTCTTTATATTCTTTAAAAATATCAGGATGGACAAATCGTTGTACTTTAAGATGATCTTTAGTAGGCTGCAAATATTGTCCAATATTAAAAATTCCGACACCTAAATCAACTATTTCATACATTGTGTCAATTACCTCCTCATCTGTTTCACCCAGTCCAACCATCATTCCTGTCTTTGTAACTAATTTTCTTTCAACTGATAATTTCAATACATTTTTTGATCTCTTCCAATCAGATTGTTTCCTGACTTGTTTTGATATTCTTTCTACACATTCAATATTATGAGAAAATATTTCTGGTTTAGCATTAAATACTTTCTCTAATGCAGGGACATGACCTTGAAAATCAGGTGTTAGAACCTCAACGTTACAATTTGGAACTATATTATGTATTTCATTAATAGTCTGCGCCCATATTTCAGCCCCATAATCATTTTTAATATCATCTCTATCAACAGATGTTATAACTACATGCTTTAAATCCATTGCCTTAACTGCTTCAGCTGTCCTGATTGGTTCAAATAAATCAATATTTAAAGGGTTCCCCGTTTTAACAGAACAAAAACCACAAGATCTTGTACATGTGTCTCCTAAAATCATTATTGTTGCTGTATTTCTACTCCAGCATTCATAAATATTTGGACATCTTGCTTCTTCACAAACTGTATGAAGTTTTTGGGTTGTCATTAAATGTTTTGTTGCCTTAAAATCATCATCAACTCTGATTTTGACTTTCAACCAATCTGGACGCTTAATTCTATTCTTTAGTAAAATATTATTCATTTTATTTAATTTCATTATGATCAAAATTCTCAAGTTCAGATACTATCTTTGCTAAGATATAACATGCTTCTCACAACAACCATATCACCAAATTCAGTTTCTTTAACTACTGGTTTTTTCGTAATAGCTCCTACGCTCAATATCGCAACATTGGGTTGATTTATAATAGCCATTCCAAATAAACTTCCAAAAA
Source organism: Fidelibacterota bacterium SCGC AAA003-L08 (assembly GCA_000405805.1). Classification (GTDB taxonomy): domain Bacteria; phylum Fidelibacterota; class Marinisomatia; order SCGC-AAA003-L08; family D37C17; genus SCGC-AAA003-L08. The sequence goes on along the minus strand of ASPJ01000056.1, from coordinate 789 downwards.
TACCTGGATTAGTTACTGTAAAAGTTGACCCAAATATTTCATCTGCTTCAAGATTATTATTCCTAGCTCTTAAAGCTAAATCTGATGAAGAACGGGCTAATCCAATAATATTTTTCTCTTCTGACTCCTTAATGACAGGTACTATAAGATTATTATCAGGCAATGCTACTGCAACTCCCAAATTTATATTATTATGATGGATGATTTTATCATCTTCAAGAGAAGTGTTTATTAGTGGAAACTCTTTGATTGCATTAATACAGGCATTAAGTATTATTGGAGTATAAGTTAATTTGACACCATACTTATTTTGAAAACTATCTTTATTTAGGTTTCTATAATTTACCATATCTGTAACATCTGCTTCTATCGTAGAATATACATGTGGTGATGTTTGCTGAGAATAAACCATATGTTCTGCAATTTTTTTTCGAACTCTACCCATTTCTTCAACTCTTCTTAATGATTGAGTCTCAGCTATATCTACTTTAATATCAGTTTTTAATAAAGGATCAACCTTGACTTGATCTAAATAACTCATAATATCCTTTTTGGAAACTCGCCCATTTCTCCCTGTACCAATAATATTATTTAATTCATCATCTGATATATTTTCTTTTTTGGCTATTGATTTTACTAGAGGAGAATAAAATCTAAATAAAGATGTTCTTTTAATAGACTTGGAGTCTACTTTTACTGTTTTCTCTTCATGTTCTGAATTAGATACAGCTTCTTCTTTTGAGTTTGCAGATTTTGATGCCTTCTCATCTGCAACAGATTTTACAGAAT
>ASPJ01000055.1 GCA_000405805.1 Fidelibacterota bacterium SCGC AAA003-L08 | reverse complement strand
TGGAGAATTAGATTGTTCTGATACATGTTTTGATCCACTATCAGAGCCATATCCTTTATCTGCCCAATTAAATGATTGTGGAATTTGTATTGGTGGAAGCACAGGTATATTTGATGAAACTTTTGGGCAAGACTGTAATGGTGAGTGTTTTGGTGATGCAGTAGAAGATTGTAATGGTGATTGTGATGGTTCTGTTATTGATTTAGGTTGTGGTTGTGGTGAAGCGGGTCCATCAGGTTGTGATAATGTATGTGGGTCTATAGCAGTGGTTGATTGTACAGGTGAATGTGGAGGCTCTGCAATGTTAGATGATTGCGGTATTTGTAATGGTGAAAATGCTGCTCAAGATTGTAATGGTGAGTGTTTCGGAAATGCTCTTGATTTAGGATGTGGATGTAATGAGCCTGCTCCTTCAGGTTGCGATAATATATGTGGTTCTACAGCAATTATTGACTGTGCTGGAGAATGCGAAGGCTCTGCAATATTAGATGATTGCGGTGTTTGTAATGGCGGAAATGCTGCTCAAGATTGTAATGGTGAGTGTTTCGGTGATGCGGTTACAGATTGCGCTGGTGTATGTGGTGGAAGTGCAGTTATTGACTGTGTCGGTGAATGTGGTGGTTCTGCAATGCTAGATGATTGTGGTGTATGTAATGGTGGCAATGCTGCTCAAGATTGTAATGGCGAGTGTTATGGTGATGCGGTTACAGATTGTGCTGGTATCTGTGGTGGGTCTGCAGTTGTGGATGTGTGTGGTGTTTGTGATGGGGGTAATACTGATTGTTCTCCAACTATAACTGATATAACTGATATACCTGATGATCAAGGTGGCGTAGCAATATTAACTTTCAATGCATCAGCGGCAGATAATGGTGGTTTATCAAGATCTAGTGCTGAATTATATACTGTTGAAGCTTGTCCTCTACTATTATCAGATTTATGTGATACTCAAGGAGGCTGGTTATCTATTCCTTCTTCAGGTGCAGCGTATGGGGCAGAACAGTATAATTATACTGTTGCTGCAGCTATTCAAACCGTAGATGATGGTTCAGAACAATGGTTATATAGAGTAATAGCAGCTATGGAAGAGGGTAATTGGGCCTCAGATGCTGTGGCTGGTGTCTCTATAGATAATCTTGCTCCAGATTTTAATGGAAGTATAGTCGCAAATTATCAAAGCTTTAATCAGACTATCGAAGTTAGTTGGGATGAAATTGATGTAGATGATCTTGATTATTATAAATTATATATTAAAGAAGGTGATGATGGAGAGTTTATTTCTATAGATAATCAATTAAACACTAGTTATACTGATTCAAATATAGAAGTAGGTATAACGTATTATTACCAGGTTTCAGGTGTTGATATACATGGAAACGAAGGTGTTGCATCTGGTATAGAAGATGAAACTGGAGGAACATTATCTTTAGGGGATATATTGCCAGAGCAGTTTATGCTTTATTCAGCATATCCAAATCCATTTAATCCAAGTACTGTAATACGATTTGATGTTTCTAATATGTCTAATGTCAATATTAGTATTTATAATATGAATGGTAATCTTATAGATGAGTTAGTTTCAAAAAGTATGATGCCAGGGAAATATGAGATTTCTTGGGATGCATCTCATTTATCTTCAGGGGTTTATTTTATTCATATGAATACATTGAATGGAGTATTTACAGAGAAGGTCTTATTGGTTAAATAAATAGTATTAATAAAAAGCCCTTAATTTTAAGGGCTTTTTTTATGTCCTTGCTTTTATGAATAGATAAAATCCAATGATAAAGAAAATTATGTTTATTACCCATACGGATACAAAAGGGCTGAGCACGCCACTATATCCTAAGGATTTTCCGAATATTAATAAACTGTAATAAAGAAAAATAATCCCAATACTCATTGTTAATCCAACAGCCATATCTGTTCTAGGTTTTCTTATAGACAGGCATATTCCAAATAAAACCATTAAAAAATTAACGCAAGCAAAAGCAGATTTAAAATGGAGATCTACAACCCATCTACTATTATATTTTCCGCTTTCATACATAGTATTTACAAGCTTGTTTAATTCTTTATAATTCATTTCTTCAGGTTCCAATGTCTCTTGGACTAAATGATATGGTGTTAGATTTTTAATGTCAATTTTCAAATCTTCTTCTTGAATATATTGAATAATACTGTCATTAGCAGAAAAAGCTATAATAATAGGTTTCCTGGCATGCCATATATTTTCATCCTCTTTCCATATAAATTTTGGTGAATCTAAACGTTTTATTATTTTATATTTTTCTTCATTGCTATTTGTCTGTATTCTTTTTAAATATTCAACAGAAACATTATTACCTATTTCTTCTAGATATTTAAATTTTTTAATTGAGAGCACTACTGTAGCGGAACTATCACATGCCCCCTTACACAATATATCGGATAGTAATGAGTGGGAATTATTATCTGTATTCCCTAAGCCAGGGTTTATTTCCATATGTATGTCATTTTTTCTAAGCTCTTTTTTTGAGCTTTTTTTTAGATTATACTTTTGTTCTAGATTAATTTTTTTTCTCAAATACTGAGTTACTATACTATTATCAAATTTAAATGATAGTATACTGAGAAGTAGACCTATTATGAACAAGGGTATACTAACTCTTGTTAACCCTACTCCAGATGCTTTTAGTGCTGTCAATTCATTGTTTTTTTGCATTGAATTAAATAAAAATACCGTTGATATCAGAATTGACATTGGTAAAGCAATACTTATAAACCATGGTAGCGAATATACATGATACATAAATATAGATTTTCCAGGCATTGATTTATCTATAAATTTATCTAGATGTTCTATAATACTAACCAGACAAAATAAGACGATAAATCCTAGAATTAGAAAAATAAGCTTATTGAAAAATTGTTTTATTATGTATATGTCTATTTTCTTAATCATTAGTAATACATAATTAGTTGAACTAAATATAGTATATCATTAACATTATGGTCTCCATCTCCATCCATATCTAATGACCAGTATTGATAATTCGTTAATTCTGGATCATTTATAATCAGTTCTATCCCAATTATAACATCAAATATATTTAGGATAGAGTCATTATTTAAGTTGCCCTGAATATATTCTATGCAAACAGAAACATCTTGATATCCTAAAATAATTGAAGAAGGATATGGAGGGCAAAAATAATTATTATAAATTGTATAACTATTCAGGTATGCTATAAATTGTGGAATTATTCCTGTTAATTGATTATTTCCAATCCATAATATTTCTAAATCTGATATTTGTTCTACAGATAATGGAACCCATCCAGTCAATTGGTTATTATATAAATTCATTTCAATCAATCCAGTCAGCATCCCTATGTCTGAAGGAATTTCTCCTGTCAATAAATTATTATGGAGCCATAAAGTTTCAAGATTTGATAGATTTCCGATATCATAAGGGATTTGTCCGTTAAATTGATTATCTTCTAGTCCCAATATTTTTAAGTTAGCTAAATTAGTGATTCCTAGAGGAATATTTCCCGTCAATCCATTCTGCCCTAAAAATAAATATTGTAGATTTGTTAAATTCTCAATTTCTATAGGTAATTCACCTGTTAAATTATTCCCCCATAAGCCTAGTTCTGTTAAGGATGATAGATTCCCAATCTGATATGGAATATTACCAATTAATTGATTTGAGCCGAATAGCAATTCCTCCAAATTTAACAAGTCGCCAAGTTCTGAAGGTATTTCTCCTGATAAATTATTATACATCAGATTTAGATATTTTAAATTTTCCAAATTGCCAAGGCTTGAAGGAATATGTCCTTCTAAATTATTATTTCGTAGATATAAATAATTTAAATTAGTCAAATCTCCTATTTCTTCGGGAATAGATCCAGTTAAAAGATTATTTTCTATTATAAGCCAGTTCAAATTACTTAGATTTCCAATTTCACTTGGGATATTTCCAGAAAGTTGATTAGTGCTAAAATTTAAAGTATTTAGATTTATTAGATACTCAATACTCTCAGGGATATTTCCTACAAAATTATTATCCCCCATATTTAAATGCCATAGAGCATTTAGGTTTCCTATGTTTTCAGGTATATTGCCGATTAAACCAGCGTTCTCGCAATTTAATTCAACCAGTCTTCCTTCCTCCCACGTTTGATAACAAATCTCATTAGGGTAGACAATTCCATCTTCAATGATTTCATTTGGAATAAAAACACATTCAACAATAGTGTATTGATTGTTTTCATCATAGTCAACACAGTTGTTTTGCATTAGTGTATTTAAAAAATCAATATCACTACTATGGTAGCATTCATTATAGTATTCTTGATATCCTTGCGGACAATTTCCAAATATGAAAGAGAGTGTAATAATTGATATAATTTTCTTTACAGTCATTATCTAATATTAAGTAAGAAATATTTAAAAGCAAATCAGTAGATGAAATCTTTTTTTGTTTCCATTTGAGAATAGTAAATTATAATATGAATTTTATATCTAAAATATTGATAAATGCGATTGTATTTTTCTCTCTTCTATATTCTTACCCTGGGTGCGATGATGCTATTGCATGTAATTATGATACTAATGCAACAAGTAATAATGGTACATGTGCTTA
>ASPJ01000054.1 GCA_000405805.1 Fidelibacterota bacterium SCGC AAA003-L08 | reverse complement strand
GAAGATTTAAATAAGTCTGAGCCTTATTATTCACTAGATATTCTAGATGATTATTTTTCAATAGAAATTGATTTTGAATCATTGGCCCAATATATTCAGTCAGAATCTATTAATGGATGGAAATTGATCAGGATACCATTAACTGATTTTGAATTGATGGGTCATCAAAATGTCAAATGGGATTATGTTCAGAACATGAGACTATGGGTTGAATCAGAAAATAATATTAATAATGTATTAAAAATTGCTAAAATTGAAATAGTAGGTAATGAATGGCAAGAATTAGGCTCTACACACATTGATTCGCTCTATTATTCTGATTCATTTTCAGACTCAACATCAACCTTTAAAGTAGAAGTAATTAATACAGATGAGAATGCAGAATATATAAAACCTTCTGGAGTAGTTCAAGAGGTTGATGAGTATACAGGCCTAACATTACGAGAGCAATCTTTAGTGATATCATTTGATCAAGATAATGGAATTGCAGATAGCAGTATAATTGCAATTAAAAAAATATTAAATCAATTAGATGCAAATAACCGAAACAGTTTTTTAGCATATGAAAAAATGAATATGTATGTTTTTGGAGGAGACCCTAAAAATCCTGGAGCACTATTTGTTGGAGATACAGATATTGAATTATTATTTAGAATTGGAAAAGATGAAAACTATTATGAAATTACTCAAGAAATTTATGAAAATTGGGATGATAGAAATGAAATTGAAATTGATATTGGGAAATTAAATCAACTAAAAATTCCATTAAATAATAATCCAGGGGAGGAGCTTAATGATGTAGGGCTAGATGGATGTATTAATGACCTTGAGACTGGATTTGATTCCTGTTTGGATACACTAACTTTTAATTATTGGTGTAATTCAGAGAATGACTCACTTATAAACTATACTAATTTAATAAATGATTCTCTATTTGTTAACCCTAATACGGGGGATTCTGTGCCAATAAATGTTACTAGGTGTGAAGAATTTTTGAATGATCCATTTATCACATGGGACCCTAATGAGGATGATTTTATAGATTTAGATGGAGATGGAATTTTTGATGATAATGAAACAGGAGAAGAAAATAACAATCAATTTGATTTCATAGATCTAGATGGTGATGGAGAATATTTATCTGAAGGTGAAGCAGAACCAGCAATTAATGATTATGATGGGAATAATATTTTTTCTAATATTGCAGAATATGATATAGACCATGATTTATTCTATTGGTCGGAAAATATTAATCATGTATGTGGAAATTGTAATGGACTTCGAATTAAAGGTTCTCCAGCAGTTAATAATTTAGAATATGTTGTCGTAGGAGTAATTAATAAATCAGGGGAACAAAAATTAGGGAAGATCTTAATTGATGAATTACGCATGACAGGTGTTAAAAAAGAGAAAGGTACTGCATTTAGATTAAGCACCTCTGTTAATTTTGCAGATCTTCTATCAATTTCATCTTCATATGAAAGAAAAGATGCTGATTTCCACTTATTGCAGGAAAGATTAGGACTTGGGCAAAATACCGAATCCTATAATATAAATTCATCATTTAATCCTGATTTATTTTTACCCCCAAATTGGGGAATTAAAATCCCAGTAGCTATTAATTACTCACATAGTTTAAGTTCTCCAAAATTAATTCAGGGAACTGATATTTTAGCAGGAACAATTGAAGAAGCAGATGTAGACATCCAGACCATTGATGATAAAGTGACACTAAGTACATCTTTTCGTAAATCTACAAGGAGTAGAAATTGGTTTAATAAATATACTTTAGATAATATCTTTTTTCGTTTTTCTATGATTAATGGAAAAAAAAGTACATCTACTATAGAATCAGAAGAATATTTTGATTACGAATATTTTGGATCATATGAGTATAAGTTTAATAAAGACAATTATATAAATGCATTTAATTTTCTATCTGATATTCCCCTGATAGGTGAGCCTTTATCATCAATTAGACTATACTATTCTCCTGATGAAGTTAAAACTTCAGTAGAATTAGGGGAATATGATAAGATAAGTAAACAGAGAATAGGCAATGAACCTACAGTCACATATAGTCTTAATATGTCAAGAATTTTTGAATTAAAATATAAATTTACAAATAGTATTGTATCAAGATATAAGAGAACAGTCTCAAGTAATTATGATGATTATAAAGATAACAAAATTAATTTAATCAAGGAATTAAATCCAGGATTAATTAAGTCAATCACAGAATCACTCACTAATTCATATAATCCGAATTATTTAAAATGGCTTGGCCCTAAATTTAATTATAATCCTTCATTTACATGGAATTTAGTTAATCAAAGCTCAGAGGATTCTATTGCATCTACAGCAAATATTACTGCAAAATCACCATTAACTCTAGATTTTAAAATTAAACCTAAAGATTTAATGAAAAATATATATAATCCAAATGAGGAACATGGAAAATTAACGAAATATTCCATTGGAAATTTATATGCTCTTGCAGCAAAATTATCAAGTGGAATATCAGTTGATTTTGAAAATACTAGAATAAACGATTATAGTAATATATATGCATCAGATAACCAGGATTATTTTTATAGATTAGGTATTAACAATAAACCTGATGTACTAAATTATAATATTCAAAATGCTAATTATGAATCTTCAAGTTCAATAAAGAATAGTTTTTCTATATCAACCACTTTCAAGTTAACGAACAAGTATATTATAAATAATATCAAACATATAAAATCCAGTGAATATATAAATAATTCTAATCAATCCGATCAGAACATTACATTTAAACAGACAGTATTTCCTCTAGGAATAAATGGAGATAATGGTTTCCCATTTGTGGATTGGAGTATAAGCTGGTCTATGATGGATAATAATTTTTTCAAGAAATATTTTAAAACTATTAACTTTAGGAATAATCATTCAACAAGCAAGACTGAACAATGGCAGGGTAATACTTTGCAAACATGGAACTATATACAAGATTTTAACCCATTGTTCGGTTTTGAATTTAAAACTCTAGGGAAAAATTGGTGGCATTTTGATATTGGAATTATTAGAAAACTAACAATTTCTAATACTAGTTCTTCTGGTACTTCCCCAACATCAAGAGATTATACGAATACATTGACTTTTGATTTAACCCACTTTAGAAAAGGTGGAATTAAAATTCCAATTGTACTATTTGAAGATTTTTATTTTGATAATGATATTACATTTGATCTAGATACCGAATATAGTCACAATTATACATTATTAGACCCAGGGAATGCAAAAAAAATAGATGATTTTATTGAAGAAGATTCACAAAGGACATTCTCAATAGAACCAATAATTAGTTATAATTTTACAACATGGGTAAATGGGAATTTACATTTTTTATACAAAATAACAGATGATAAAACACAGGGGAGAACTGAAATAAAAGATATCGGTTTTTTCCTCTCATTTAAGATTAGAGGATAGCTGATGAAATTATTAATAGTTTTAATGTTTAGTGCTATTTTTTCACAGACAGTGCTTTATTTTAATGGGAATAATGCAATGAATTATTTAGAGCAACAGTGTGAAATTGGTCCAAGATATCCGGGAAGCCCAGGGCACTTAGAGGCAATTGAATTATATAAAAATCACTTTAATAAATACTTAAATAATGTAGTTTTATTTGAAGATTATGTTATTCATCCACATTCACTAGATTCAATTAAGCTTACTAATATTTTTTCTAGGTTTAACCCTGATGCAAATTTTAGAATTCTATTAATGGCTCACTATGATACTAGAGAATATGCTGATAAAGATTTAGATGAAAGTAATTATCACACCCCAATTATTGGAGCAAATGATGGGGCTTCAGGAGTTGCAGTCTTAATGGAAATAGCTAAATTTTTGAATGACAACCCATTCATGAATATAGGTGTTGATATACTTTTAACTGATGGAGAAGATTTAGGAAAATCAGGGGATATAGATTCTTGGGCCTTAGGAGCTAAAAAAGTTGCAAATCAATTACCATATCCAAGACCTTTTTCAGCTATATGTATAGATATGATTGGTGATAAAGAGTTAACTCTACCAATAGAAGCAAACTCATATAAACAAGCTCCAGAGTTAGTGCTGAGCATATGGTATCTGGCAAAAGAATTAGGGTTTGATCAGTTTAAAATGGAAATGGGAAGTTCAATTGTTGATGACCACTATGCTTTTTATAATGAGACAGGAATCCCATCAATAGATATTATTGATTTTAATTATCCTAACTCCAAAATAAATTATTGGCATACTATAGAAGATACCCCAGATAAATGTTCATCTGAAAGTTTAGAATCGGTTGGAACTGACGGCTAATCAATGAGTTTTCTCATAAAAAAATGTTAAAACTATAATACTATATATAAAACATAGCTATAAAATGAGAGATGCTTCCACCTAGAACAAATAAATGCCAAATAGTGTGACTATATGGCAAGCTCTCCCATTGATAAAAAATAATTCCTAAAGAATAAATAACACCTCCAGTAAAAATCCAAATAAAACATTCCATAGGTAATTCTAATAAAGGTTTAATGGCGATAAGAGACATCCACCCCATAGCAATATACATAAAGAGTTCTATGGATTTAAATTTTTTAGTGTAACAAAAACTCACCTGTAATGCCAAAAATTAGTCATGCCCCAAATTAATATAAAAAGATATATAACCCAGGTATACTTTCATATGAGATATAAGTACAACTGGAGTATATGTCCCTGCTATGAGTAAGAAAATAGCTGAAT
>ASPJ01000053.1 GCA_000405805.1 Fidelibacterota bacterium SCGC AAA003-L08 | reverse complement strand
TATAGCTAGAAAATTAGGCACACATGGATACTTGGAAGAACTGAAAAGGCTAAGCGTAGGTGAGTATAATAGGGAAAACAGCCTGACGCTTGAAGAGTTTTTAAATGAAAACATTAAATAATAAAACTAAAAATCTTCCTAAAACTGTGTGATTACTATAGGGAATTTTGATGGATTACATAAAGGACACAATCATCTTATTGATATAACTAGAACATTATCGAGAGAGAAAGGATTAAAATCATTACTTATTACTTTTAATCCTCACCCTGTAGAGATTTTTAATAATGATAGCTTCGAAGATTACCTTATAACTTCATTGGATAAAAAAATCAATCTATTGAATTATTATAATTTAGATTATTTATATATAATAGATTTTAATCAAGCATTTGCTGATATGGATCCAAAATATTTCATAATAGACTTTTTATATAAAAAATTCAATCCATCCGATATAATTATTGGTTATGATCATTTTTTTGGAAAAAATAGAGAAGGGTCTTTTGATTTACTTAATAAATACTCAAATTCCTTGGATTATAAAGTGCATAGAATTGAGAAAGTTATGTTTGGAGATTTGGATATAAAGAGCAATATTATAAGAAATCTTATTAAAAATGGTCAAATAACAGAAGCTAACAGCCTGTTAGGTAGAGATTTTTCATTTTATGGCAAAGTGATTCACGGGGAAGGCTTAGGCAAAAAGCTTTCTTTCCCAACAGCAAACATAGAAATCAATCATAAAATTCAATTATTGCCTAAAAATGGTGTCTATTCTACTGAAATATTTATAAAAAAGAATAAAAAAAGTTATAATAGTGTGTGTAATATTGGCGTTAGACCTACATTCAATGATAACGTTTATGTTGAGAGAAGAGTAGAGGTCCATATATTGTCAGATAAAAAATTTGATATATATGATTGTGAGGTAGAATTAATTTTCAAGCGACGGATTAGAGATGAAATTAAATTCAAGACTAAAGAGGAATTAATTAATCAAATCAATTTAGATAAAGAATATTGTATTCAGAGTATAAGAATAAAAGGATAGGTGAATGGCTTTAAGTAGCGAGAATAAAAAAGAAATTATCAAAACATTTTCAGGAGACGAAAAAATGTCAGGATCTTCTGAATCTCAGGTAGCAATTTTTACAAAAAGAATCGAGTATATAACAGATCATTTAAAAAAGAATAGAAAAGATCATAGTGCCCGAAGAGGACTGATTCAACTAGTCTCTAAGAGAAAGAGATTATTGACTTATGTTCGTAAAAATAATTTAGAATCATATAAACAGCTTATTAAAAGTTTAAACATAAGAGAAAGTAAAGGATAAAATGATAAAGAAAAGTTTAACAGTTGCCGGCAGAGAGCTGGTAATCGAAACAGGAATGCTTGCAAAACAAGCAAGTGGATCCGTTGTTATAAAATACGGAGATACAGTCGCATTAGTTACTGCAACAGCGAATAAAGATGAAGGGGAGGACAGAGGGTTTTTCCCATTAATGGTAGAGTATAGAGAGAAATATTATGCTTCAGGTAGAATTCCGGGTGGTTTTTTCAAAAGAGAAGCGAGGCCTAGTGAAAAAGAAATTATTGCATCAAGGTTAACAGATAGACCTTTAAGACCACTATTCCCAGATGGATTTAATGCTGAAACGCAAGTGATGATAACTCTGCTTTCGTATGACGGTGAAAATCATGGTGATATATTAGGTACTATAGGTGCATCGGTTGCACTTTTAATATCTGACATTCCTTGGAATGGTCCTGTAGCAGCTGTAAGGGTTGGTAGAATTGATGGAGATTTTGTAACAAATCCCACAGTAGAACAATTAGAAGTAAGCGATATGGAAATTATAATTTCTGGGACCAGTGATTCTATTGTGATGGTTGAAGGAGAGTCTGATTTTATTTCTGAAGAAGATTTTCTATCTTCAATTCAATACGGTCATGAGGTGATAAAAGATATTATTAAACTCCAAGAAGAACTGGCTGATGAGTGCGGTCTTCCAAAAAGATCTATTGTTGAGAAAGAAGTTAATTTGGAGTTACATAAAAAAATAGATAGTATTATTGAAGGGAAAATATCAGGCTTTAATAAACCTAAAGATAAACATTCAAGATATGAAGATATAAGGCTTTTTATAAATGATGTAGTTCAAGGCTTGATTGATGAATATCCTGATGATTCACGTCAAATAAAATCTTACATTGACCAAAAAATAAGTGAAGACCTAAGGTCACAAACTTTACATAAAGGCTTAAGAGCTGATGGTAGAGATACGAAAACTGTTAGAGATATAGATATATTAACATCTCTTCTCCCAAGAGCTCATGGCTCAGCTGTATTTACTAGAGGAGAGACACAGGCATTAGCTACTTTAACCTTAGGTAATAAAAAAGATGAACAGATGATAGATAATATAGAAGGTTTATCTTACAAAAAATATATGCTTCATTATAACTTTCCTCCTTACAGTGTAGGGGAAGCAAGGATGAGATTTAGTTTATCAAGGAGAGAAGTAGGTCATGGAAACTTAGCTGAAAGAGCTGTTGGTAAAGTTCTTCCTGATTTTGATGATTTTCCATATACAATAAGGATGGTTTCTGAAGTATTAGAGTCGAATGGCTCTTCTTCTATGGCAACGGTCTGCTCTTCTGTTTTAGCCCTTATGGATGGAGGGGTTCCCATTAAAGCTCCTGTTGCTGGTGTTGCTATGGGATTAATAATGGAGGATAAAGATAATTACGCTATTCTAACAGATATACTCGGTACCGAAGATCATTTAGGTGATATGGATTTTAAGGTTGCCGGTACAAAAGATGGAATAACTGCAATTCAGATGGATTTAAAAATTGATGGTTTACCTATAGATATTATGACTAAAGCGCTACAACAAGCGAAAGAAGCTAGGCTTCATATATTATCAAAAATGGAAGAAGCTTTGCCAAAACACAGAAGCAACTTGTCTGAATATGCTCCAAAAGTCTACCAAGGTATGATACCTATTGATAGAATAGGTGAATTTATAGGCCCTGGTGGAAAGAATATAAAAGCATTATGTGAAGAGTATGAATGTGAGATAAATATAGAAGACTCTGGGCAGTGCATTATAATGGGGGTTGATGCAGGTAAGATGGAAAAAGCCTTAGATGTCGTTAATTCTTATAGTTTGGTTCCTGAAGTAGGGGATATATTTGATGCTGAAGTTGTGAAAACATTAGATTTTGGTGCCTTTGTTAAAGTAGCTCCTGGGAAAGAGGGTTTAGTGCATATATCTGAGATTGCTCTAGAAAGAGTAAATAAAGTAGAAGATCATCTAAAGGTAGGCCAAAAGGTAAAAGTTAAATTGGTTAAAATAGATGATCAAGGTAGGGCTGGCTATAGCATAAAAGCTTTACTGAAAAAAGAACAGAATGCATGATTATAGGAATACCTAAAGAAATTAAAGAGGACGAACATAGAGTCTCTCTTACTCCTTTTGGTGCTGAAGAACTAGTTAAAAGTGGTAATTCTGTTTTAATTCAAAGTTCTGCAGGGGTTTCCAGTGGATTCTCTGATGAAACTTACATCAAATCTGGTGCCAATATACTGAAGACCTCTGAAGAAATATATTCTAAATCAGATATGATAGTAAAAGTCAAAGAACCTATTGATCATGAAATATCATTAATCAAAAAAGATCAAATAATATTTACTTTTTTTCATTTTGCTGCAAGTAAAGAATTGACTAATGGAATGATTGAGAATGAATCTATAGCAATAGCTTATGAGACAGTGCAGAAGGATTCTGGGGAACTTCCCTTATTGATTCCTATGAGTGAAGTTGCAGGAAGAATGGCTGTTCAGAATGGAGCTAAGTGCTTAGAGGAAAATATGGGTGGAAAAGGTAAATTATTAAGTGGCGTCCCTGGAGTAGAGCCTGCCACAGTTACTATACTGGGAGGTGGAGTTGTTGGTACTAATGCAGCAAAATTAGCTTCTGGAATGGGTGCTAAAGTAAATATACTTGATATTAATCCGGAAAGATTAAGATATCTAGACGATATTATGCCTTCAAATGTTTGCACTCTATATTCAAACAGACATAATATATCGGATTTGCTTCCAAAAACAGACTTATTGATAGGAGCTGTGCTGGTTGTAGGTGCAAAGGCTCCGAATTTAGTTACAAAAGAAATGCTCCAGTATATGGATAAAAAATCAGTAATAGTCGATGTAGCTGTTGATCAAGGAGGATGCGTCGAAACATGTAAGCCAACAACACATAAAAATCCTACTTATGAAGTAAGTGGAATAACTCATTATTGCGTAGCTAATATGCCTGGAGCAGTTCCTTATACATCAACTCTTGCTTTATCAAACTCTACATTTAAATATATATATAAACTGGCTAATACTAGGTTAGAAAATAATTTATCTAATATTTCAGAACTCCGATCTGGATTAAATATATATAAAGGAAACGTAACGCATGCTGCTGTAGCTGAATCTTTCAGTATTCCTTATAGTCCCCTAGATACCCTTCTGTAAGCATTAAACTTTTGTTTGGTTAAAATATTTTTTTTTAATAAGTTAAAGTATAACTTTAACTAACTAATATAAGAATTTATTTAAATGGAATTAAGAAATATTAAAAAATTATACTATTCAATTGGTCAAGTCAGCAATATGATTGAATTAAAACAATATGTTTTGAGATATTGGGAAACTGAATTTCCTCATTTAAAGCCTAATAAAAATAGCGCTGGGAATAGAGTCTATACTCCTAAAGATATAGAAAATATAAAAGAAATTAAAAAATTATTACATGAGGAGAAATTTACTATTAAAGGAGCTCGCCAGCATCTTAAAGATTTAAAATCAAAAAGTAAGGTTTTAGATATTAATAGATTGTCGGGGATGAACGTCTCAACGTTGAAAAAAATAAAGAACGACATAGAGGATATACTTACCTCTATTCGAGAATTTAAGAAAGAATTATAAGATTATATCGGGACGTAGCGTAGCCAGGTAGCGCACTTGACTGGGGGTCAAGGGGTCGCAAGTTCAAATCTTGCCGTTCCGACTCCGACAGAACTGAAGGAACCCTTCTATTATTAGAGG
>ASPJ01000052.1 GCA_000405805.1 Fidelibacterota bacterium SCGC AAA003-L08 | reverse complement strand
ATATTGGAATAGCCAAAGCAAATTCATATAAAGAAGATTATAACAGACTCTCATCCTGGGTAGATAATGGATATCATGCTCAAATGGAGTGGATGAAATCCAGATTATCAGAGAGAGTAGATATATTTAAATACTACCCGGATGCAAAATCAGTTATTCTAGTTACTCAGAATTATTATACAGAGAGAGTAAATTCTGATAGTAACATTGGGAAAATATCAAACTATGCATGGGGTGATGATTACCATGTAGTTATCAAGAAAAAATTATATCAATTACTGGATGAAATAAAAAAATATGATTCTGATTTAAATGGTCTTGTATGTGTTGATACTTCTCCTGTCATGGAAAAACCATGGGCTCAGAGAGCAGGCATTGGATGGATTGGAAAACATACTAATCTGATAACAAAAGATATTGGGTCCTGGTTTTTTATAGGAGCTATAATTATTAATAAAGAGTTAAAATATGATAAATTCTTTACAGAAGATCTTTGTGGGTCATGTACGGCATGTATTGATGATTGTCCTACGGGTGCAATATTTGAGCCCTACCAACTGGATTCAAATAAATGTATATCGTATTTAACTATTGAACATCGAGGAGAACTCCCAGAAGAGTATAAAGATAAGTTAGATGGATGGATTTATGGATGCGATATATGCCAAGAAGTATGTCCTTGGAATACAAAGTTTTCTAAGAAAACTGATGAAAACTCATTTCAGTCACGACAAGGGATAAAAAATAAAGAAATGCATGATTGGGAGAAATTATCTGAAGAAGATTATAAAAAACTATTTAAAAATAGTGCAATCAAACGAACAAAATATTCTGGCTTAATGAGAAATATTAAAGCTAATTTAGATTAATTAATTTTTTATATCACAGACATTTCCAGACCATTGGCATACAAAGTGTGCCAGCTCTTCATTTTCACATTCTTCCTGAAGTTCATATTTTCCACAGTCTATAATCTCAAAAAATATTTTTTCTGAAGTCATTGAGCCGAAAGCTCCCATAATCATCCCTGTAGGTTCACCATTACTATCTAGTTTTCGCAGATTAGTTCTTTCCGGATCTAATAAATCAAGTTGATCGTAGAAATAATAATTTCTATAACTATCAGAAAAAGTAAACATTTCATAATAATAGTTATCAACAGTTGTAATTACAGGATCCCCAAATTCGATAATGTCAGTTATGACAACTTCTTTCATAGTGGTAATATTCTGATGTATTCCACATTCCTCGCATGCATCAGTTGCTGCATCCGGATGGCCATGGAGATAAATATATCTTTGCCCAATAGGATCATAAAAATATTGAACACTTTGAAAATAAACATAAGGCATAAGAGATGAATAGTAAATATAATCTTCAATAGCATATTGGCCAAAATAACGTTTATCATAACTATTATTTTCAGAATTCCAAAGAGTGCTATTCTGTTTTAAACAATCAATGTCTAAGCACTGATCTGCAGATAATAAAAAAGATTCTAATGTATCTACATCTGATTCATTAAAAAATATGATAGGAGGTGAGATTTGGATAGGCTCTTTTGATACTACTGATCCATAATTTTCACAATCACATTCAAAGCTATAATCACCTTCATAATCATTCCAGTCAAAATCAGCACATGATTCATCAGGAATATATCCTCCATAGAATGATTCTTCAACAAAATCTAAATCATCTCTTTCTTTATCATAGGGAAAATACCAATAGGAATTTGCAGATTCATCATATTTAAAGTTACAGATAGCATCACCATTACTCATACTAACATTACAATTACTTACATGAAGCTGTGTTATGATTTCATCGGCCTCATCAACATGAGGTTCTCCACAATCAGGTAATCCATTGCCTTCTCCTTCGCTAGGCTCTGTTAAACAAGGGTCGTTTCCCTCCGCACCAAAATCGCAATTTTCATTTTCATCTGTAGGATCTCCAGCTACACCATCAATCCCAAGATCATCGTAATTAATGTTCCAATCATCATCTTCATCTATACAATTATAGAGTTCTGTATCAGTAACTAGTGCAGAGTGATCAATTCGTACAATAGCTGTATTATCTCCAGGTAAAATTAGTGCTTCTATACGAAGTTCTGGCTCATAATGGCTAAAATCATCAGAAAACTCTGAAATATCTATTTCCCTTTCACATCCAAATAACAGGATTGATGATATCAGGAATATTTTTTGAAATTTCATAATCATAACTTAAATTCCCAGCCCATAGTAAATATAATTGGAAACATACTATATGCCTGAACTTCTGAAGGAGAAGCATTATGATTCCAGTTATATAAAAGAACATTATAATGATTTGTAAAATTAATTATTTGAAATTTTAAATCTCCATCTAATCCAAATAATGTAGATTTTCTAGAGAGGCTTAAATCCAATCTAAAATAATTAGGATATTTAGAACTATTTCGTGCTCCATAAATATTTCCAAAATATTGATAAGGGTTTTCCAGACTTCCATATAATTCAATTCCAGATTGATGCACTTTACCAATTACAGGAGTGTAGGTTTGGCCAGATCCATATACACAACTTAAACCAAAAGAATATTTTGGATTTAATTGGTAGCTCAATACAGAGCTAAATGAATGTGGTTTATTATATTTAGCGGGATATTGTTCCTTTTCATCCCATATTAATCCGTCGGAGTTTAAATCAACTGTTCGCTCAATATTAGAATAGGCATAACTAATCCATCCACTAAGTTTATTTAATCGCAGTCGATATAAAAATTCGAGTCCAAACCCTTTGGCGGTACCTGGGATAGCAATTGTTCCTTCAATATTTGTATAGTCAGGCAACGGATTTAAATCATATATATTAGTGTAATTTTTATAATAGGCTTCAATAGATAATGTATTTCCATCGGATATCCAGTATTCAGACCCAAGTATATAGTGAATGTTTTCTTGTGGTTTTTCTCCAGGTGGAATGGGTTGCCAAAAATCTACTATTCTAAGTAATTCTTCTTCTTGATTTATAGTATATAAAAATTGAGAGTATCGTCCGATTGTAAATTTTAATGCCAAATTTGCATTGGGGTTAAACTTGAGTCCAATTTTAGGGTCATATAAATATTTATCATATCCTCCATTAATACTTTCATCATATTTAGAAACTCGCAAACCAGTATTTATATAAAATGATAAAGCAGGCCTCCATGTCATATTAATAAATCCACTGGATATTTGAGGATTAGATTCTAAATGAGCAGTTTCTCTTCCAGCAAACCATTCTTGATAATTTAGACTAAGATATTTTAGTTGCCAACCAGCTTCAATAGTTAAATCTTCATTATAGATATATTTTATATGCTGATTAATGTCAATATCCTTAACCAAATTCTCTAGAGTTAATTCTATGTCAGGAGTTGTTGTACTTGTTTCGCTTGTTGTATCTTCAACAATAAAGTCAAATTCAAAACCAACATTAAAATTATATTTTGTTTGAGCGATACTTGTATTTATAATATAACTATTATTTGGAATAAATCTCCATGTAAGTCCCTGTGTCCCATTTCCCCAATCCCAGTTAAATTCTATTCCTGGAAAATCTACTCCACCAAAAGAAGCAAAGAAATCATCCCGTCCCGAAAATCGACTATATATTAATTGATTATTATTGCCAATAGATGTTTTTGCTTTAAAGTGACTATCCCAGAAATAATAATTGCTTGGAGGAGTATCAGGCAGTTCATCATTCAATTGATAGTATAAATCTACAAATTTATCAAAATAAGTTCTGCGCCCAGAAAACATCCATGAACCCTCTAAGAAGGGCCCCTCAAGTAATATCCTAGATGATAGTAAACTAACTTCAGCTTTCCCTTTACTAAAATCTACATATTTAAATAGTTTTGGTTTTTTTTCTCTAAATCTTCCATTTTTCGAATCTCCTTCACGAGCAGTAATTGCTAGAACTGAAGATAATCGTCCACCATAATTTGCAGGAAACCCTCCTGCTAAAAATTCAGTATCAGAAATCATATCAGAGTTGAATGTTGAAAATATTCCTCCAATGTGATAAGGATTATATATTTCTGCACCATCAAGTAATATTAGATTTTCATCAGGGCTACCACCTCTTACAATTAGAGCTGCATTAAAATCATTGCTGGAACTAACACTTGGTAATAATTGCAAGGTTCTAAAGATATCTGATTCAATAAATGCAGGGGCCCTACGAATATCTCTATTTGTAAGGTTAACTCTACTGATATCTACTTTCTTCTCAAATCTCATTCTTTCTGCGGAGACCTTGACTTCAGCGCCTTCTATTGGAGTTGGAGATAATTCAAAATTTACTTTAAGATTATCATTAATTGTAATTTCTTGTTCTCCGGATTTATATCCAATTATCATAGCTTTAATAATATAACTGCCTAAATCAACATTTGGAATTATAAAATATCCATTTATATCTGAAGCGGCCCCCTTATTTTGGTCTAAATATCCATTTATCTCTGAAGTGATTCTCTTATTTTGGTCTATTAGAATTATATTAGTATAGGCAAGTGGTTCTCCGCTTGAAGCATCTTTAATAAATCCAGATATTGTATAGCTATATGAGAGGGATAAGCAAATTTGAAATAGTATGATGAATTTAGTTTTCATAAAAAAAAAGCTTTTAATTTTTAATTAAAAGCTCAGTTAATTTAGACATATATAAGAGAGAGTTATTATGATTTATTATTTTGTTTCAAAATATGATTAATTCATAAGGATACTAACTTGTTTTTTATTTTTACCTTTTCTTGCAAATTTTACTTTTCCATCTACTAATGCAAACAGAGTATCATCCTTACCTTTGCCAACATTCTCTCCTGGATGAATATGAGTCCCACGTTGACGATAAATTATTGATCCAGCTGTAACGAATTGTCCATCAGCTCTTTTTGCTCCAAGCATATTTGGATTACTATCTCTACCATTTTTTGTACTTCCAACACCCTTCTTATGTGCCATAATTATTTATCCTTTTTAGCAGCAGCAGTTTTTTTAGTAGCAGCAGTTTTTTTAGTAGCAGCAGTTTTTTTAGTAGCAGCAGTTTTTTTAGTAGCAGCAGTTTTTTTAGTAGCAGCAG
>ASPJ01000051.1 GCA_000405805.1 Fidelibacterota bacterium SCGC AAA003-L08 | reverse complement strand
GCTACTTTATTTTTTCTGCCATAATAAATTGCAATAAGGCCATTTGGGCTGTAGCATCTTGCATGCCAACTCTATCTGGATTAAAATTAGCATAACTATTACCTCTATTGTAATCTTCTGAAAATTCACTGCTTAAATGAGAGTACAATATTTTTTCTGTTAAAGTTAAAGGCCTATGTAATTTATTTTGTACTGAGATTATCAGCTCTGGCATCTTATTATAAAAATCTTTTATTATATTTAAATCAAAAGCCATAAAATCTCTCAATTATTATCAAGTGTTAATGGAACTTTATATCGGATAAAGTGTCTAAAATTTAATTATTATAATTTTTATTTCCTATAATAGTTATCAATGATATAGCATAAGACTTATTTTGTAAATTAAAACAATGATATATAAAAATATTTTAATAATAATATCTTTAATATTAACAACTCTACTCTATTCACAAGATAATCCTGAATATGTAATTTTCACTATTTCAGATTATCAACAAGCTGCTGAAAAAATTGCTAAATTACATGGAGAAGATGTTGAAGAACACTATAGATTGAGAACTAACATAGTCTATTTAGATGAGTTTAATTGGTATGATATTAGTGACAATAGCTTAGCAAACTCTATTAGAGAAGAAGTCTTTAATCAAAATCAAGATGGTGAGATTAAATATTTGTTGTTATTAGGAAATGAAGTGTCAATTCCTCCAATATATATAGCAACAGCAGATGGTTCGCTTCAACCCTCTGATGATTTCTATTCATCTCCCGATGATATAACTACATTTGCAGAACTTCAAAATTCTACACCTCAAGTGTCAACTGGACGTATTCCAGTTAATAATTCTGATGATGCTATGATTGTTGCTCAAAAATTATATGACTATATGATAAATCCTACTTTAGGAGTATGGAGATCTAGTATCGGCTTAATTGCTGATGATGAAAACAAAAATGGTTACTCAAAAACCGAATTAAACCATACTATTAATTCTAATAATATATATAATCAACTATCTGACAATTTAAACATTACACAATTTTATGGAATTAATTATGAATCCATAGAAAATAGCACTTATGTAACAAAGCCTCAGATGACTTCTGAAGTCATTAACTATATTAATCAAGGATCTAGCTTGATAAATTATATAGGACATGGGTCTGAAACAACGTTGGGAAGCGAGAAAATCATTGATATGGATAGAGACTTAGAACATATTTGTAGCATTGGAACATATTGTCGAGAAAACCAAAAATTAGCAATTTGGGTTGTAGGAACATGCTCCTTCGGAAAATATGATGAGAATGAAATAATAATGTCTGAAAAATTATTAATTAATGAATTTGGTGCAATCAGTCTGATAACTACTTCACGAGGAATTGGCGCTTATGCAAATAGCATCTACTTAAATAACTTTTTCATTCAAATTAATGATTTTATTTTGAATAATAATAATTCTAGACTTGGAGATATTGTAAAAGACTCTAAAAGAACTGGTCAAAATACAGAATATTTATTTCATCTGCTAGGAGATCCTGCATTGATATTACCATTTCCAAAAGCCTCATCTGATTTGATTGAAGAAAATATATTGCTTAATAATGGTTTGGAAATAATGAAAGATATCAATTCAGATTTAGAAGAAGCTAATTTAAATTCCCAAGACTATACTAGCATTAAAGCATCTTTGTTCTCAGAGGATCTTGATTTTCAAGATGTATATTTAGACACATCTATAACATACAGCTTAAAAGGTGACTTAGTTTACAAAGGTACTATATCAGAGAATGCGTGTATAAAAATTCCAATTGATATTGAAACTTGTAGCAATTGTTCCAATATAAATTTATCTTTATTCTCAGATAATGAATCTAACTATAATGGTGATATTCAAATAATTAAAAATATTCCTATATATACGAATAGTAATTTCCAAAATGACAATGAAGGACCCCTTATTTATTTATATCAAGATGAAACTATTATTGACAATGGGTCCGTAGTTAGTAAAGATATACCCCTTGAAATTACCATTGAAGATAATCAAGGAATAAACCTGATGAATAATTTCCAGCATAATATTCGATATTGGTTTAACAATCAATTATATAGTTATAATTTAAATTCTGATTTATTTGAATATGATGAATATCAATGTGGTAGAGGCTCAGCAACATTTTTATTGCCTCAAGAATTAAAACAAGGTAATAATTTAATATATATAGAAGCTTGGGATAATGCTAATAATAGAACACTCATTAATTATAACCTTACTATAGAAACTAATACTGAGTCTTATGTTAATAATTTGTATAATTTCCCTAACCCTTTCTCTGAATCAACCTTCTTTACTTTTTATCTATCTAAGTATCCCACTGATATAGAAATAAATATATATGATATTCATGGGAAGCAAATCCATACTATTACTGAAACTTGCGAAAGCTATTATAACGTTATAAAATGGGATGGGAAAACACGTTTTGGGAAAGAATTAAGTAATGGACCATATATATATTCGTTTAATTCTAATTATAATGGAGAAGTCTATAAAATAATTAATAAAATTGCAAAATTGAAATGAAAATTGTTCTAGCATCATCAAGTCCTCGAAGGAAAATAATATTATCTAAGTTAAATATTCCATTTATTGTTGATTTTAAAAATATTAAAGAGCCTAAGTATGATACCAATCTAACTCCTCAAGAATATTGTAAAAAATTATCAAAAATGAAGGCCTTGTCTGTATCATTAAAATATAATAATGCTTTGATTATTGGGGCTGATACAATTGTATTATTAGACAATAAAGTTTTAGGAAAACCCTCTGATAAAAAAAATGCTTATAAAACTTTAAAATCTCTAAGTGGTAGAAATCATAAGGTGATAACTGGAGTGTCAATTATATATAATGGTATTTTCCATACATTTCATGATACAACTATTGTAAAATTTTTCAAATTAAATGATACTGAAATTAAAAAATATATAAATACTAATGCCCCATATGATAAAGCGGGAAGCTATGGCATACAAGACTATAGTGCTATATTTGTGGAAAAAATCAATGGTTGCTATGATAATGTTGTTGGCTTTCCTTTATCAAAATTTTATAATGAATTAAAAAAAATAAATTTGTGTTTATAAATAGCTTGAATATCGTAAAAAAAATGTGCTAATTTGGATGATATGGATACAGAAGAAACATTCTTTTTAGCTTTAAAAAATCATCGTGAATCTAAGCAAATTACCTTAGATGAGATATCTGAGTTCACTAAAATAAATCCAAAATACTTGCATGCTATTGAAGAAGGCAATTTTAATATAATTCCAAATATATACATGAGACTTTTCATTAGATCCTATGCAAAATATATTGGAGCAGATCATAACCAAACTCTTGCTGATTACGAACTACATACAACGGGGAAAATACAACCTAAATTCTCTGAAGAGAATAATACTGAAAATATATCCTCTGACAAAAAAAATAATACAGCAAAACCTGCAAACAGTACAGGTGCATATAATGATGATTTTCAAGTTAATTATAAACAAATTCTTAAAGTTGGATCAGTAATCTTGGCAATCTTTATTGCATTTTTACTACTTAAAAATATATCAAAAGAAAATCCCAAAAAATCTGTAGATAAGCCCGATATAAGCATTGATTCTACAAGCATTGATTAAAGTACTTATCTCCATTATTTCAATCTAAATAATTCACTATATCTAATACTTTCTACCTCTATTTATATTAATAAATATAAAAAACACTTGCACATAAGTGGGGAATAATCCTATTATAATGGAGTGTAGTGGGTAATAATCCCATTAATTGCGGATAAAAATAATTTAATTAAAATGAAGAATATAAATTTATCATTCACTGGTGAATATGAGTATTCACTAGATAAAAAGAACAGGCTTATAATACCTGCTAAATTCAGGAAGGCTCTGGGATCTATTAATGATAAAACCTTTGTTCTAACAAAAGGATTAGATGATTGCCTGGTTTTATATCCTTTGGTTGAATGGCATAATGTTGAAAGGCAATTGGGACAGTTAAGTACTATTAGAGAAAAAAATAGGAACTTTATTCGTAATGTGGTTAGATATGCAACTTATTTGCAATATGATGCTCAAGGTAGAGTTGCTATTCCATCTTCTCTTTTACTGCATTCTAAAATTGAGAGGGATGTTGTCTTGATAGGTATGATAAAAAAAATAGAAATTTGGAACTCTAAAACTTTGAACAATATAAGCTATGAGAATTATACAAATTCTAAAGATTTTGAAGATTTGGCAAATGAAATTGATTTTTGACAATAAATGATTAATGTTCCACATGTACCGGTAATGTCAAATGAAATGTGTGAGCATCTTTTAATAAAAAAAGATGGCATATATTTAGATGGTACTGTTGGATTTGGAGGACATTCTTCCAAAATATTAAACTATCTTAATAAGAATGGTCGATTAATAGGTTTGGATTTAGATCCTTATGCTTTGGAGTACTCAAATAAACGTTTATCAGTACATTTGAATTCATTTTCGCTGTACCACGCGAATTATATGGAATTTCCTGAAATTATTAATTCTTTAGGAATAAGAAAATTAGATGGAATGTTATTTGATCTTGGTACCTCCTCCTACCAGGTTGACTCCGAGCATAGGGGTTTTTCCTATATGAAAAATTCTGTCTTAGATATGAGATTTAATTATAAACAAGGAATGACAGCTAGAGACTTCCTGAATTCAGTAGATGAAAAAAATTTAGCAGATATCATTTATCTATATAGCGGTGAAAAAAAATCTAGAAGAATAGCGAAATCAATTATGAAAAATGTCTCTAAAGGCAAAATGACAACCACTCAAGATTTGAGAGAATCTATTGAGAAAGCGGTAGGTAAGAAATATCTGATAAAAAGTTTGTCTCGAGTATTTCAAGCTATTAGAATTCATATTAATAATGAGATTGAATCCTTAAAGAAGCTATTATCTATTGCTTTTGATTATTTAGAAAAAAATGGTCGAATTGCATTTATAACGTTCCATTCAATTGAAGATAGAATTGTAAAATCATCATTTAAGCAAAATGCTGTATCATGTATATGCCCTAAAGAAATTCCATTATGTCAATGTAATACTAAACCCAAAATTAAAATTTTAACAAGAAAAGCTATAGTTCCTTCTGATTTAGAGTTATCAAAAAACCGTAGAGCTCGAAGTGCTAAAATGCG
>ASPJ01000050.1 GCA_000405805.1 Fidelibacterota bacterium SCGC AAA003-L08 | reverse complement strand
TAACAGATGATAAAACACAGGGGAGAACTGAAATAAAAGATATCGGTTTTTTCCTCTCATTTAAGATTAGAGGATAGCTGATGAAATTATTAATAGTTTTAATGTTTAGTGCTATTTTTTCACAGACAGTGCTTTATTTTAATGGGAATAATGCAATGAATTATTTAGAGCAACAGTGTGAAATTGGTCCAAGATATCCGGGAAGCCCAGGGCACTTAGAGGCAATTGAATTATATAAAAATCACTTTAATAAATACTTAAATAATGTAGTTTTATTTGAAGATTATGTTATTCATCCACATTCACTAGATTCAATTAAGCTTACTAATATTTTTTCTAGGTTTAACCCTGATGCAAATTTTAGAATTCTATTAATGGCTCACTATGATACTAGAGAATATGCTGATAAAGATTTAGATGAAAGTAATTATCACACCCCAATTATTGGAGCAAATGATGGGGCTTCAGGAGTTGCAGTCTTAATGGAAATAGCTAAATTTTTGAATGACAACCCATTCATGAATATAGGTGTTGATATACTTTTAACTGATGGAGAAGATTTAGGAAAATCAGGGGATATAGATTCTTGGGCCTTAGGAGCTAAAAAAGTTGCAAATCA
Organism: Fidelibacterota bacterium SCGC AAA003-L08; assembly: GCA_000405805.1. GTDB lineage: Bacteria > Fidelibacterota > Marinisomatia > SCGC-AAA003-L08 > D37C17 > SCGC-AAA003-L08. The sequence continues at coordinate 4,894 of ASPJ01000050.1, read as the reverse complement.
ATTACCATATCCAAGACCTTTTTCAGCTATATGTATAGATATGATTGGTGATAAAGAGTTAACTCTACCAATAGAAGCAAACTCATATAAACAAGCTCCAGAGTTAGTGCTGAGCATATGGTATCTGGCAAAAGAATTAGGGTTTGATCAGTTTAAAATGGAAATGGGAAGTTCAATTGTTGATGACCACTATGCTTTTTATAATGAGACAGGAATCCCATCAATAGATATTATTGATTTTAATTATCCTAACTCCAAAATAAATTATTGGCATACTATAGAAGATACCCCAGATAAATGTTCATCTGAAAGTTTAGAATCGGTTGGAACTGTTTTAATTAATTACTTATATAGATTAGATATGGAAATAAATGAAAAATAAAAAAAAATGGGACGTACTTATCCTAAATGGGAATCCTCAAGATATTGAAATTATGTCTTCCTATATATATACTCAATCATTAGGGGGTTATTCTTCAGAAAACAATCAGTTTTATTATTTCAACAGAGATAGAAAAGATATGATAAATAATATATTAGAGCAGCATGTAAGTAAATTTGATATTAGTTTTTCTTGGGATGTTCAAGATGAAGAAAATTGGCATCTAAGTTGGAAGGATAATTTTGCTCCAATAAAAATTAATAATGATTTAATTATAATCCCAGACTGGGATAATAATTCATATAATTCTGATAAGATTATAAAAATAAAACCAGGGATGGCTTTCGGGACAGGACATCATGAAACAACATTTCTAATGTTAAAACATTTAATAAATAATATAGATAAAAATGATTCTGTTTTGGACTTGGGCTCTGGAAGTGGAATCTTATCAATAGCATCACATCTGTATGGTGCAAAAAAAACTACAGCAGTAGAATTTGATTTAGATTGTAAAGATAATTTTATTGAAAATATGGGAATTAATAATATTAAAATGAATTCTATAAAATTGCGGATAGAAGATGTACTATGTTTTGACAATTTCAATTATGATATTATTTTGGCAAATATTAATAAAAATATTATTAAACAATTAATTCCTAAATTTAAAGCTACTCATGCCATGATCTTATTATCGGGGATATTAGAAGAGGATAGGGAAGATATTACATCTCTAATTGAATTCAATGGGATTAGATTATTATATGAGGATAAATATAATGAGTGGTTATTAATGGTGATTCAAAATGCGTAGATTACTTTTTATATTAATATTATTCTGTGCTTGTTCGGACAAACTGATCATCAATGATTCCATCCAGTGGATTAAAAATGTAATTATTAACATTGATAGAACAAATAATGAATTATATATTCAAGCGGAGACTATATCACAGAATTTTCAACAAGATGATTCTATTGATTCAGTCACAGTCGATTTGGAATATGTAGGTTCTGGCAATTTAGAATATAATAGAACCTTTTTATTATATGATAATGGCGAGAATGGGGATATTATATCCACCAATGGGATATACACATTAGTTGATGATGCAGATAAAGTAGATTCTCCCAATGAACAATCAGATATTATTGATATTAATTTTCCTGCTTATTTTGAATTAAATAATATTAGTTCAGATATTATTCTATTTGATATAACTATTAATGGAAAAAAATATTTAGCTACTACAAACGTATTTGAAAATGGGAATACTCACTCATTAGATCAATATTTTAATATTGATAATACGCAGCTTGAAATTCAGATAAATAAATCAAATCTTTACATTGATGATGATGATAGTGATGAAGTATGTAATAGAGTTGCTGATAAGTATGGAGATGTTTTTTATCCAATTTCATTTGAATGGCCTGATGCTCGAACTACAGGATATAATGATTATTTCATCTATGAATCAGGTTTTACAGTTAATTCAATCCAAGATTGTGCATCAACAGGGCAGGCTATATTTAGATTTATTTTAAATGATCTAGATACAGGAGAATCCGTCCAGGAAGATAGAACAATAACTCTCTATGGGTGTGGTGATGGTATATGTGAAGAAAGCTATGAATCTATTAATAATTGTTTTGAGGATTGCAGTAATGAATAAAATAATTAGTATCCTCATGGTATCCATTTTATTTAGCAACACATTATATGAATTTGAGCTAAACAATAATTATAATAGTCCTGAAGGTAATAACGATTCTAGCTTTCCTGAAAGCAATGGAATTATTGATGTAGAATCAAGTATCCATGGTATAGTATGGGTGACTACTGGGAATGGGCTAGGCAGAATTGATTATTTAGCAGATTCATATAGTCCTGAATCTATTAGTTTCTCAGAAGTTGACTCAAATTTAGTTAATGACCCAAATTTACCTTCTGGAGGGAATCCCGCACTATTTGTTAAAGATAGTATGATTATAATTTCAGGAGTTGAACATAAATATGAAGTGGGTACTAGTTCATACCAACCTAGAGGTACTGGAGTTGGTTATTCAATAAATAATGGAGAATCATGGAATTATATGCCACAACCAATATGTCAAGATTGTACTGAACGATATCATGATATTGTATGGGGGTCCCAAGAGATAACTTCATTAGCTGTAACAATTGAGACTAATAATGTTTCATATGATCTTGGATTAAAAGATGAATATATATATGCAGCAAGTTGGGCTGGTGGATTAAGGAGATTTAATTATAATAATGAAGATCCTCCAACATGGGAGGTGATTCCATTACCAATGGATGATCAAGACTATCTGATTTGCGACTCTATTGATGAAGAAGATTATTTATTAGATCCAGTACTCCTTGATAACCATAAAGGATTTTCTATATTTGGGGCAGATGAATATTTATGGGTTGGGACTGCAAATGGTATTAATAGAGGGACTATAACTAATGGTTGTATCGATTGGTATCATCAGACTGTTGTGAATGGATTATCTGGGAATTGGGTTATAGGTATTGAAGAACAGATTGTAGATAATATTAATCGAATTTGGGCAATTACATGGAGTACAGGCTCAGGTGAATATAATTCTATATCTTACACTGAAGATGATGGAGTTTCGTGGGAAGATGTAGATTATTTTACTTCAAAAAATATTAAAATTTATAATCTTGATTTTTATGAAGATGAGATATACGTAGCATCAGAGGAGGGCCTTTTTTATAGTGAGGATTTAATACATTGGGAGAAAATGGAAAAATATTGGTCAGATATAGATACAGGAGATATTATTCTAGATGAATCAGTATATTCCGTTTTACATAATAAATTAGATGAACTAGGAGATGATTTCCATATACTTATTGGAACTGGAGATGGATTAGTTATAAGAGAAGATGGAGAAAATAACATTTATCGATTTTGGAATGATCATGCTTCTTCTTCATCAGAAAATTTAGGATTTTCAGTATATCCTAACCCCTTTTTTACAAATGAAGATGGTATGCTAAATGGTGATGGTCATGTTAGATTTATATATTATAATGATAATCCAAATCAATATGATAATAATCACTCAAATAGAACTAGGATTGATATTTATGATTTTGCAATGCATCATGTCATTACGCTGGAAAGAGGAATAAATATTAGTAATGAAGATGTTATTATTTGGGATGGTAGAAATGATAGTGGCCAAAAGGTAGTGAATGGAACATATTTTTGTAAATTATCTAATAAAAACAATATTTATTGGACAAAACTAATAGTGATAAATTGAAAAATATAATATCAATACTATTTATATCTATTATTTTTTCATTTGGAGGAAATAATCCTTGGGTTATTTTTAATGTCCCATCAAATGCAAATGACTTGTCATTATCTGGATCTAATATATCTAGAGGAACAGTAGGGTTCTATCAATTTGCTAATCCGGCTTTGTTATCAATGACTAAAAAAATGGATTTTGGAGTATGCTATAATAGAATGTCATTGGATAGATCTACTCAGGTAATTAGTTTTAATTTAAAATTACCTCCAAATGCTGGGATTGGATTATCTGTAATGAGATCAGGAACTTCTAATATTCAGGGAAAGGATATATTTAATAATGATACAAACATTTTAGAAAATCATGATATATTGGGGATGATATCATTCGGGGTATCATTAATGGGCAGTCATAGTTCTACATTTACTGAAGGTAATAAAAAAGGTGAATCAAAGGATCCAAGAGAAATTGATGGGAAATTTGAGAGAGTGCATATATCAGCAGGAATTAATATTAAAGCATCATCCTCTAACTTAGACAATCTATGGATAAATAATAATGAGGCGAATTATTCAATTTCAAATAAAGGTATTGGTATAGATGTTGGATTATTAATAAAGTATTCCAATTTAGCAGTAGCTATTAAGATGGAGAATATTAAAAGTTCTAAAAGCTGGAACTTAAATTTATACTCAGGGAATAATTCGTATGATGAAAATATTCCTGTACTATATAAAGTTGGGACACATTATTCGATACTTGATGATAGAATTAAATTTTATTTAGTTGGAGATAATTCTCTAGATAATTTTTCATTAAATAAATTTGGATTAGGGTTAGGATAAACCTCTGCATATTCTCCTTCTATATTAAAACTTGATGGTTTCGAAGTTTCAATTAAAGGGAGCATATTAACTCCCTTAGTAAAAAGGTCCATGTCTTGTTTATATCTTCCCGCAATATTCCAGATAAAATTTCTCATTGGTTCGCTGCCAACATTCACTTTATCATTAACAATTGATTGGTTATAGTAATATAATCCTCCAGTCAAGAAGCTATAATCATTAAAATCATATTTCAAATGAGTTCCAGCTAACAATTTTTGATCAAATGAAATAATCTCATTTTCTTCATATGTGATAACTAAGTTTGCTGTTGGGTCTGTTGCCTGTTGATTAGAAAAATCAATCGTACCAGAATCATAAT
>ASPJ01000049.1 GCA_000405805.1 Fidelibacterota bacterium SCGC AAA003-L08 | reverse complement strand
CGACTCCGACAGAACTGAAGGAACCCTTCTATTATTAGAGGGGTTTTTTATTTATAAGCTAATTACTCATTTATAATCAAATATAACATTAAATGGGTGGTGGAATACCCCAAATGGAATACCCCAATTATTATTTAGTAGTTCTTATAATTATAAAGTGGGAGATAATAACCATACCCCCATCACAAAACCATTAATCATTTGTTTTGCCTAAACCCCTCATTATTATTTATACTATATAATTAGTAATCATTTATATTCATTGAATTAACTACAAAGGAGTAGATATGAAAAATATAATTATACTTACAGCTATTTTAACTATATTTAATGGATGCGCACTTAAACCTGTACTATCTCCTGTTGAATTAGTAAATGTAGATATTAATAAAGATGTAAGAGCTTTCTTTGAATTTACTGATAGCCATAGCAAAGTAATTATGAAAAATAGAAGTGGCCTTCCAGGAATACATCATGATGTAAATGAAGATAATTATTTACCTATCCCTTTTACTGATTATCTTAAACAAAATATCGTAAATAATTTAGCTAAAAGCCCAGGGTTTCAACTTATGCAGCATAAAAATGAATCAGATTTCATGATTCAATTTGAATTAAAATATTTTGATGTATATAGACATACTAGTGGAAGTGCAGCGGCTGCAGGAATTTTAGTAGGGGGATTAATTGGACAGGCTATGGTAAAAGAGGATTTTCGTGCTATTATAAATGGAGAAGTATCAGTGCTTAATAGTGTATTGGGAGATGTATTATGTTCTTTTTCAACTAATGTAGAGGAATCAATTGTAGTTGGGATTAGTAAAACAGGACTTTTAAAGAGTCGTGCATTAGTAGGATATGAAGATGTTACAGAAGAGGCTTCTTCTGAACTTATTAAACAGATCATAATAGGATTATCATCTTGTAATTAAATAAGGGTAAATATGAAATTAGCAAAAAACATATTAATAGTATTCTTTATATCAATATCATTTTCAGAAGATATAGATATTTTGAAGTTAAAAAATGGTGATATTATCAAAGGTAGAATTATTGAGAACAATATCAATGAAAATATTAAAATTGAACTTTTAGGAGGTTCTATATTGACTTACTCTTATTCTGAGATAGATAAGATAGGAATAGAGAAATTACCTAATAGCAGAACATTTGGAAATACTAATAAAAATTTCAACATAATTAATTCTTCTCCAGTTTTAAATTGCTATAATAATGGATATAAATCTGGACAGTCAATTAATTCAGGTGGAGAAATGTTAGGTGGCTTTTTTGGTGGTTTTGCTTTAGGAATAATAGGGTGGGGTATTTCATATGCTATAGTTGCTAATGGAAGTCCTACTAAACCAGTTAATGAATGTTATGATTGCGATGCTAATTGTAATCTTGATTATGATAATGGATATAAAGTTGGTGCTTTAGAGGTTAAAAAAAATTCTGTTAATATTGGAGGTGCTCTAGGGACATTAACCGCAATAATAGTAGTTACTAGTTCTTACTAATAATATCATGCTCAATCAGCAAATACATTAATTAACTACCAAGGAGGAAATATGAAAAAGATATTAGTAGTACTATCTCTATCACTGTTTGGATGCAGTACTTATTTTGAGTATGTAAATAAAGGCTATGCTTCAGAAGCAAAAATAACAATCAAAAATATACATCAAAAAGCTGCGATTTATCAACAGGAAATGGGTGGCGACTATCCTTCAGATATTTACGAACTTGAAGAGAGTGGATACCTTTCATTATCTGAAACAGTCCAAAAAAACTGGGAATTTGAATTAAATGTAGATTGGAGAGGTCAAACTGGCACAATCACTGCCACAAGCACGGATGAAATGGGTGGTGGTGCTGGGCATACTGTGATATATGATGTAGAAACCTATCGATTCTCTGGAACACTTGAAGAAGGAAATAAATAGAAATCAACTACTAAGGAACGATGGACAAGATATTAATACTATGTTTTAAAGAAAACTGATAAAGATGTAAAAAGAGATACTGAGAGTATTAAAAAATATCGTAGGCTATTGTTAAACTAATTCTATTTTAAGGGTTCTGGGATGACCAGTATCCTCCTGGTATGCTCAATAGTACACTTTGGGTTATTACACTGATAGGATTCGTATCTGTATTCTTTTTTACGAAAATCAAACTTTAATACATCAATATATATTTCATTTGCATAATCGTATGCAAACCAACCGAAAGATCCTATGACAGCTAAAGCTATAAGTAGAAAGCCTAATTTAGATTTATCCTTTAGATTAGATTTTCCAGCACAACAGTGTTTGTATTTTTTCCCACTACCACATGAGCAAGGTTCATTTCTGTTTACTTTCATAAATATAACTTAATAAATATTTCTTAAATTACTATATGAAAATATTCTTTATTTTATAAATACTATCTTATGAAATCAATTTTAATTATTCCTTGTTTTAACGATAATAAGTTTATCAATATTTTGATTGATAATATTGTATCCAGTCATGATATAGATATAGTGGTTGTAGATGACGGGTCTTTTGATTCTTTGAAAATTACTTCATCAAGCGATGCTATTTCTCTATTGAGGAATGATGGCAATAAAGGGAAGGGGTATTCTTTAAAAAAAGCATTGAATTATGCATTTAAAAGAAATTATACGCACGCGATTACTATAGATGCTGATTTACAGCACGACCCTATCTATATAAAAGATTTTATTAATACAGATAAAGATATAGAGATTGTTATAGGAAGACGTGATTTTAGTCAAAATATGCCTATTCTAAGGAGGTTTTCTAATAAAACAACTTCAAGCGTCAGGCTGTTTTCCCTATTATACTCACCTACGCTTAGCCTTTTCAGTTCTTCCAAGTATCCATGTGTGCCTAATTTTCTAGCTATATCAGCAGCCAGACTCCTGATATATGTACCAGATCCACATGATATTTCAACTGTAATAGAGTTAGAGCTATACTCAATAAGCTTAATAGAATTTATATTTATGCTTCTAGATTTTTTGATGATTCTAATCCCTAATCGAGCATATTCATATAAACATTTTCCATTCAATTTTAAAGCTGAAAACGGTGGAGGTGTCTGTTTTACAGTTCCAATAAAACTATCAAGCACTTTAAGAATTTCCTGTTCATTAAAACAAGGGATTTCAGACTGCTTATATATAGAGCCTGTTCTATCTAAAGTATCAGTTTCAATGCCTAGTTTAATTTTAGCTAAGTATTTCTTTTGCATAGCCATTATCTCAGAGACATTCTTAGTGTGCTGGCCAAAACAGAGAATCAAAACTCCTTCAGCAAAAGGATCAAGGGTTCCTGCATGACCAACCTTATTCTTCAATCCTATTTTATTTTTAGCAATCTTAACTATATCGGTAGAAAACATATCTACAGGTTTCCATATTGAATATGTTGTATTCATTTATTTTTTTTAATCTTGCTTAGCAAACTTTCTATTCTGGCTGATTTTTCATATTTCTTATCAAATTCAAAATTAATCTGAGGCACATATTGTGTTTCCAGGAGATTGCCTATATAATATCTAATTTTGCTCTTACTATAATTAAGTTGTTTTTCTAATTCTTTAGAGGAAACCCCTGTGCCAATATGACTGAATAATACTTTGGCATATCTTAAATCCTTAGACATGTCTACTTTTGTTATTGTGATTAAGCCATCTTTTATTATAGAGATATTTTTTAATAGAACCTCAGATATAGCTAGTCTGACTTCGTCAGAGACTCTATCTGATCTTTTGAATGGACGTTGATTAAACAATTAATATACTAATTTCCTCTTCTCTTCCTTTATCTCATACACTTCAATTAAATCTTCATTCTGATAATCCTTTACACCTTCAATTCCTATACCACATTCAAAACCTTCTAAGACTTCAGCAACATCATCTTTAAATCTTTTCAACGATGTGATTTTTCCTTCATTCACAGTTTCACCATCTCTTTTTAATCTTAAAAGAGAATTCCTGATAACTTTACCTTCTTTAACCATGCAGCCTGCAATAACACCTAATTTTGGCACCTTAAATATATCTCTGACTTCTGCCACCCCTAAAACCTCTTCAATTGTATCAGGCTTAAGCAATCCTTCTAATGCTAGTTTGATATCATTAACGACTTCATATATAATTGAATAATTTCTAATCTCAACTTTATATTCATTAGATAAAGCTTTAGCTTCATTGGAAAGAGAAACATTGAATGCCAAAATAACTGCGTCTGATGCGTTTGCTAGAGATATATCATTCTCGGTTATCATACCTACGGATCTATGAATTATTTTAACAGAAACCTCATTATTGGAAAGAGACATCAAAGCATCACTTACAGCTTCTATAGAACCATCAACATCACCTTTTAAAATAATGTTTAATTCCTGTAATTGCCCTTCAGATATTTCTTGCCCAATCTGATCCAAAGTCACTTTTCTATATCTCCTCTGCTCAGCCTCCCTCTTTAATCTCGTACGTTCTGCGGATATTTTCTTAGCTTCCTTATCATTAATCATTATTGTGAGTAATTCACCTGCATTTGGAACCTCAGAAAATCCTAAGACTTGTATAGGGTCAGATGGATAAGCCTCAGAAACAGGTTGATTTCTTTCATTCAAGAGACCTCTTACTTTATCATACTGAGTACCACACAAAAACATATCGCCTTTTTTTAAAGTTCCTCTATTAACCAATATTGTGGCTATTGGGCCCAGCCCTTTATCTAGTTTTGACTCAACAATAACTCCTTGAGCAGGGATATCCCTTGAAGCTTTTAAATCCATAAGGTCAGCTTCTAAAAGTACTTTTTCAAGCAGCTCATCAATGCCTTGACCTGTTTTAGCTGAAATTATCTGAGATTGATACTTTCCACCCCAATCTTCAACTAAAACATTAATTTCAGATAAGCTTTTTTTAATTTTTTCAACATCAGCCTCGGGCAAGTCTGCTTTATTAATAGCAAAAATCATCGGTACTGACGCTGCTTTAGCATGATCAATTGCTTCAATAGTTTGAGGTTTAACATTATCATCTGCAGCAATTATTATTATAGCAATATCTGTTACCTGAGCCCCTCTTGCCCTCATGGCTGTAAACGCTGCATGACCGGGAGTGTCTAAAAATGTTATTTTCTTATCCTTATCAACTATAACTTCATATGCACCTATATGCTGCGTTATTCCACCAGATTCTCCAGCAACAACATTCTCTTCTCTTATGTAATCGAGCAATGAAGTTTTTCCATGATCCACATGTCCCATAACAGTGACAACTGGAGGCCGAGGGAGCATATCACCCATATCCTCTTCAGTAAAACTCTCCTCTATAATATCCTCTTTATATTCCTCTATACTTTCAATAGAATAATCAAATTCATCGGCAACCATAATCATAGTGTCAAAATCTAAACGCTGATTTATAGTAACCATTAAACCTAAATCCATACAAACCTTGATAACCTCTTGGACCTTTACATTCATTGACCTTGCTAATTCATCTACTGTAGTAAATTCAGGAAGTTTAATAACTCCATCATTCAAAGACTCTTCAGTAATATTTTTTCTAAATCTT
>ASPJ01000048.1 GCA_000405805.1 Fidelibacterota bacterium SCGC AAA003-L08 | reverse complement strand
TCCATGACTAATAAAATAATCTACGTAGATAACTGAATCAGATTTCCCTAATGTAAATTCCGGTGTCAGAAGAGATTGGAATGCACCTGCCAACCCCCAATAAAATAGACACTCATATATAAACTGGGTTCGCTTAAACAGCAGTACTCCTGCAAGGATTGAGGAAAGTCCGCATAAATGGAGAGGAATACTTGATTCAACAACCCACACATTCATGTATAGTTGATAAAATTGCATAAATACAACTCTAAAACATAAAATTGATCCTACTAGATATGTGAACTTTGTTAAATCTGAATTTTTAAGGTTTTTTGCATGCAAGAACAACAATACAATAACAGAGACGGTGATACCATTTGTTGCCCACCACTCTGGATGAAAGGTTGGTATTATATCATGATCTACCATTTAATAGAGATTATACCTCATCAGATCCTAGAAAAGTTTTAACTTGGGTTTCAATACTTTGATATAATTTTTGATCTTCTTTTAAAGCTATCTTAACATTCTCTCTCCCTTGACCAATCTTTGATCCGTCAAAAGAATACCAAGCACCAGTTTTCTTTACTATCTCAGCTTTAAGAGCAATATCTAACAAATCACCTTCTTTAGAGATGCCAAACCCATACATTATATCAAATTCAGTCATTCTAAATGGAGGTGCTACTTTATTTTTAACTACTTTGACTCTAGTCCTATTACCAATAACTACATCCCCATCTTTTAATTGCCCAATTCTTCGGATATCAATTCGTACTGATGTATAAAACTTTAAAGCATTCCCACCAGTAGTCGTTTCTGGATTTCCAAACACAACTCCAATTTTCTGTCGAAGCTGATTAATAAAAATAACAGAAGTATTTGATTTTTTAATACTGCCTGTTAATTTTCGCAATGCTTGCGACATCAATCGTGCTTGAAGACCCATATGAGAATCACCCATATCTCCATCAAGCTCTGCTTTTGGAACTAATGCAGCTACTGAATCAATAACTATTACACTTAAGGCACCACTCCTAACTAATGTTTCTGTAATATCTAAAGCTTGTTCTCCTGTATCAGGCTGAGCTAATAGCAAATTATCAGTATCAACACCTAATTGTCTAGCATATTGTGGATCTAATGCATGCTCAGCATCAATAAATGCTGCTAATCCTCCTTTTTTCTGTGCTTCAGCTATTATGTGTAGAGTTAATGTCGTTTTTCCCGAAGACTCTGGACCATAAATTTCAATTATTCTTCCTTCTGGTATGCCTCCACCCAAACATTCATCTAAAGATAATGATCCCGTAGATATTGTATTAAGAGTAGTTTTATTTTTCTGACCTAAACGCATTATAGCCTCATTACCATGATCTTTTTCAATTTGCAAAATAGCTAATTCTAAATTTTTATTATTCTTATCTTCTTTACCCATATCTATGACTCCATGTTTAATTATTTAAGGGAATATTCAGATATAATCGAATATTCAACTCCTTTTTCTGACATTTGACTTTTAAACAAATATACTTTTTTAATCGGAATTTTGATATCTGAATATACAGCATTCGAAAACGTAGATAAATCGAAATTTTTACTTGATGATTTTATTCGGCCAATTGTGATATGCGGAATAAATTCTTCTTCAATTATATCAGTATCTTTAAATGATGATGTGATAGATTCAATATTACTCTGAATATTTACTAATTCAGTTCGTCCTTTATCTATGCCCAACCAAAGTACTTTACGATTCTCCTTATATGAGAATGAACCCGTATCATTAACTGTAATTTCAAATGACTGATCTTTTGATATCTTGCTTAATTTTTCTTTTAATACTGTTATTTTTTCTAATTCAATTCCACCTAAAAAAGATAAAGTTAAATGCAGATTTCTTCCGCTTACCCAATTAATAAATTGCTTTTTATCAGCAATTGTACTTCGTATCATTGGAATAGTATTTAAAAGATATCCAGATAAATCTAATCCTACAAATATTCTATGCTTATTAATCATTAATTATTTTCCTAATCATATTTAGCGCTGCATAACATGTCATTTTCCTATTCATATCTCTATCTAAATTAAAATTAAATTTCCTTGTAGTTGATATACCTTTAAAAGAAATACTAATGTATACTAAGCCAATTGTTTTATTTGAACCACTTCCCTCTGGTCCAGAAATCCCTGTTATAGATAATCCTAAATCTGATTCAAAAAGATTTTGGATGTTACAGGCCATATCTTCTGCTACTTGAGAACTAACAGCACCATGTTTATTTAATTTTTTTTGAGATATATTCAGTTTATTTATTTTAATTGCATTACTGTATGCGACAATACTACCATAAAAAAATTTTGAAGCACCCGTTATATCAGTTAATATTTTACCTAAATAACCACCTGTGCACGATTCTGCCAAAGCAATAGAAATATTTTTTTTAGATAATTGACTTATAATGAATTCACTAAAGGAATCATTATTATACCCAAATGAATATGGTTGCATTGCATTATAAAATTCAATAGATGTTTTGTCAATATCTACCTCAATATTACTTGTCTTTAATACGAAGTCTACCCCTTTATAACTTGGTAGAAATGAAAAAGAAAAACAATTACCATATTTAGACATGATTTCACCCATTGATTCAGCTAGCTTGCTTTCAGGAATACCCGAAGTACGTATTGTTTTATAATTGCAATCTATTTTATCACCTAGATATAATGGGACAACGATTTTATCCATCATTTTATACATCTCAGATGGAACCCCCGGCATAATAAAAAAAAATGATTCAGAATAGCTATAATATATACCTCTTGCTGTTCCATATGGATTATCTAAAATATCACAACCCTCTAAAATAATTGCCTGATTTTTATTAATATCAGGCATTTTAATACCCCTATCTAAAAAAGCTCTATTTAATTTATCTAAATAATTCAAATCTATTTTTTCTTCTAAATTAAAAACTTCTTTAAATGAGGATAAAGTTACATCATCATGTGTTGGCCCAAGACCACCAGTTATAAATATGTAATCATATATATCAATAGTACTTTTGACTGTTTCTGATATTACAGTGTTATTATCTCCAATAGAGATAATTCTATCTGTAACAATCCCATATTCTGCAATCTTTTTTGATATCCACTGGGAGTTTGTATCTAATCTGATTCCACCAATAATTTCATTGCCTATAGTAATAATACATGCATTACTCATATAGATATAATCCCAATCAGAATTAGGCATGTAACTATACCTGCTATTACATCATCTAGTAATATCCCTAATGGGCCAGGGATGAATTGAGATCTATAAATAATCGAAGGCTTCATAATATCAAATAATCGAAATAAAATGAAAGTTAATAAAATATATTTCATATGGAGTAAACTTAAGCTATCTGATAATTTGAAATGACTCAAGGGTAATAATGCTATCCACATACCAATAACTTCATCAATCACTATATATTGGGGATCTTTATCCTCTGTTTCTTTTAATGTTATCGATATTGTGTAATAGGAAAAAGAAAATATAAAAAATAGTAAAGATATTGTCATAATGAATGGTAAATGAGGAGTAAAATACCAAAATATTAATGTAGCCAAGCTTCCCATCGTCCCTGGAGCAACAGGAATTTTACCAACAAAAAAGAATGTGTTAATTAATAGTGCTAACGAATTCATCTGTTTGACAAAACATGAATTAGTTTTCTACCATTACTATAATAATAATGAACACCTGTATATAAAGTGAGGAATGTTGTAGTTATAACTAGGGAATAACTAATATTCAAAAGCTGTTTCAAAGTACTCTCCGATTCTTCTACCCATATTTCTGAAAATGTTAATGAGGATAATATCCAGATTATTGTAATTATTTGTGAAAAAGTTTTTAGCTTTGCAATTTTACTAGTTACCAATACAATATTCCCTTTTGAATTCATAATAACTCTTAATACAGTTATTGATATATCTCTAAACAAAATAATACCCACCATCCATATATGTATAGTTCCTGATTTTACTAATATATCAACTTGTAGAAATGAATAGAATGCTGATAATACTAATAGCTTATCTGCCAGAGGATCCAAGAATGTACCAAAACTACTTACTACATCAAATTTTCTTGCAAAGTAACCATCAGCCCAATCAGTAATAGATGCCATAGAAAAACATATAAGTGCAATTAAATAATTTAAAGACAGCATATAAAAAATGAATATAGGAATTAATACTATTCTGAGAATTGTTAGAATATTTGGAATATATTCTTTTTTTATCAATTTATTTCAACTCTTTCTAAAAATGATTTTTCAAGCGTTGCCTTATCTATATATTCTAAATATCCTCCAACGGGGAGACCTTGTGATAGTCGTGATATCTTAATATTAAACGGTTTTAATAAATTAATTAAATATAATGATGTTGCCTCACCTTCAATACTTGTGCCTATTGCAAGAATAATCTCATCAATATTATTGATTCGATCCAAAAGAGTTTTAATAGATAAATCCTCTGGAGATACACCGTCTAATGGAGATATCAATCCTCCCAAAACATGAAAGAAACCATTAAAGCCCGTATTCTCAAATAATATTATATCTGATGGATTTTCAACGATACAAATCATTCGAGAACTTCTTGTTGGATCAGAGCATATACTGCAAGTTTCAGAATCAGAAAAATTATTACATATAGAACATGAGTAAATATTATTCTCTATTTCGAGTAATGCATTGGCAAAATCTGAAACAAATTCATTATCCATTTTCATAATATACATACCCAATCTCTGAGCAGTTTTTTTTCCAATTCCAGGGAGCCTCGAAAATGAATCTATAATCTTTTCCAGTGTTTTAGGTAATCCACTCATTATATTCCAGGAAAACCTGATCCTCCAAGCATTCCTCCAGTAGCAGCATTCATCGTATCTTCAATTTTTTTATTAATATCACTTATCGCTTGATTGGTTGCAACTAAGATTAAATCCTCAACAATATCTTTCTCTTCGTTTAATACTTCATCATCAATCTCAACTGAGGTTAATTCTCTTTTTCCATTAATACAAATCTTAATTAATCCTCCACCAGCACTACCTTTTCCTTCTAGCCGCTTTACCTCTTCCTTAGCTTTAGCCATTTTAGACTGCATTTCCTTAGCTTGTTTCATAAGGTTACCCATTCCGCCTTTTGGAAACATAATTTCCTCCTATATTTACATTATTTCACCATCTAACAAATCTATTGCTTTCGATAATAATGGATGTTGCTCTGGTTTATTAGTACTATTTTTTTTCTTATCATCTTTCTTTATTTTAAAATAAACATTTATTTCTTTCTTAAAGAAAGAAGAGAATTCTTCATTAATAATATTAATGTCATTTTCTAAACTGTTAATATGAAATTGAGAACCGTTTATTATTGCTAAATCTAATTTGTTACCTTTGTAGTCTGATATCACTGCCTCATCTAAAAAACCTGCTGTTTTCGGGTATTTTTTTCCAATACCAACTATCATTTTATCCCAGTTTAACTTGATATATTCTATATCTATATCTTGATTATCTAAACTATCTTTAGTAATAGACTCAGTATCTTGATTATCTAAACTATCTTTGGGACTAGATTCAGTATCTC
>ASPJ01000047.1 GCA_000405805.1 Fidelibacterota bacterium SCGC AAA003-L08 | reverse complement strand
ATTTTCTATTTTAAAGATCCTGGCGAAATAATATCCAATCTTTCTAAATACATTAAAAAAAATGGTCTGCTAATTATTGGAATTGATCATTATAAAGAAAACTTAGAATCATTAAATTGGGATAAAGAGTATAATATTTTGACAAATACCTTTGATATTCAAGCCTGGAAAGATTTTTTTATTAAGGCAGACCTAGACAATATAATTTCTATTCAGTACGGTGCAAAAGAAAAATGGGAAGGTACATTAATAGTATTAGGTAATAAAAAACATAATAAATTATAATATAAGTTTATTATTAAATATCGATGGTGACTGTAGCTCAGTTGGTTAGAGCACCTGTCTGTGGCACAGGGGGTCGTGGGTTCGATGCCCATCAGTCACCCTCTCTTTCAATATAATCCCTCATAAAAACTATGAGGGATTATATTATATATATTAAATTAGAATAATGCCCTTCTGGCTCAACTGGATAGAGCACTGGATTTCGGCTCCAGCGGTTACAGGTTCGAATCCTGTGAAGGGTACAAAAACAATTAATTTGGAGGTTGTATTGAAAAAAGTATTATGGTTAGCATTTAGTTCTTTTATTTTTTCTAGTAATATAGTTGATACCGTTTGGATCGACGTTTCTATAAGTAAAATGAATTGGATTGGTTATAAAGTGACTGGTTCTCATGATGGGCATATTAAAATAGAAAATGGTTATGTTTTGAAAGATAAGAATTTAATTGTAGGTGGAGAAATAATCATTGATATGCAGTCTATATCAGTAGATGATATAAAGGATTCTAGTAAGAATGAATACTTGACAAGTCATTTAAAAAATGAAGATTTTTTTAATGTTATTCAATTTCCTAAAGCTCATTTAAAAATATTATCTTCAAAAGAAATTTTTAGTAAAGATATGGCTAACAGCAATATACAGATGTCTGCAGAACTAACTATAAAAGATATTACCAATGAAATATTGATTTATTCAAATATAGATTTTGATAGAAATATATCTATGGGTCAATTAATAGTAGATAGAACAAAATGGAATATTAAATATGGTTCTAACTCTTTTTATGATTTAGGAGATAGGGCTATTTATGATGATTTTGTAATTAATTTCCTATTATTTCCTAAAAGATAATCGTGATTTCAAATTTAACTAAAGCCAATTTATATTTAAAATTTTTTGGAGTAACAAAGATTCCATTATTATGGTTTTGTAGGCCTAAGATAATATCTATAACTAATGAATCTGTAGAAATTAAAATACCATTTAAACGTAGGACTAGAAATCATTTGAATAGTATGTATTTTGGGGCCTTATCAGTTGGAGCGGATATTACTGGTGGTTTTTTAGCAATGACTTGCATCCAAAATAGTAATAGAAATATTTCATTAATTTTCAAGGACTTTAAAGCTAATTTTTTAAAAAGAGCAGAAGGAGATGTTCATTTTAAATGTGCTCAAGGAGAAGATATCGTCAAATTAGTTCAGAGGACTATAGAATCTGGCGAAAGAGAAAATATGATTGTTCATATAGATGCGATAGTACCTTCAATATCGGATGATAAAGTAGCAGAATTCGACTTAACCTTATCTTTAAAAGAAAGAATATAATATTTAGATGAATATGAATATTGCTGGTTTCCTTTTTGATTTAGATGGTGTTTTTTGTATTGAGGATAAACCATTGCCTGGATCGATTGAAACATTGGATTATCTGAATAATCATAACATCCCATATAGATTTCTGACTAATACAACAACCAAATCAAGACTCGATTTATTTAATAAATTGATTAAATTAGATTTTCCTGTAAATAAAAACCATATTATAAGCGCCTCTTATGCAGGCGTTCTGAAACTAAGGGAACTGGGTTCCCCTACATGCGAACTTATCTTGAAAGAGGCTTCTAAAAATGATTATTCAGAATTTACTATTGATAATAATAACCCTGAATATATTGTAATAGGTGATTTAAATAGGGATTGGACTTTTGATATCATGAATAAAATTTTCAATAAAGTTTTAAATGGATCAAAAATACTTGCGTTGCATAAAGGGAAATACTTTAGAGTATCTGAAGGTTTGCAAATTGATTCGGGAGCATTTATAAAAGGAATTGAATATGCAACATCTACAGATTCAATTGTAGTTGGTAAACCTGAGAGTAATTTCTTTGATATTGCAGTTCAGGATATTAATATTGAGAAAGAAAACTTAGTTATGGTTGGGGATGATATTATTAATGATATAGGAGGGGCTCAATCTTGTGGCATCAAATCTGTTCTCGTCCAAACGGGGAAATATAGACAGGATTTAATAGAAAAAAGTAATATTCATCCAGATTTAGTTATCCCATCGATTTATCATATTTTAGAACTGTTAAATTAAGGACCCCAATAAAAATTGAAATTATCATTTACGATAACCCAGTACCCTTCCCCTTTTTTAAGATGAGTTAAGCTTCCTACCCAATTAGATTCGAGGGGGCTATTATAAGCTGCAGAAGCAGCTCCAATTATTGCGATAAAGTTATCATTATATTCATTCAACGCATTTATAATTAGTTCGTCATGCTCCCCTAGATAAGATATCAGATTGGCTCCTTCTGACAAATTGTATTCCAGATTACTTGGCACAGGATATCCTGTCACACAGTATTCTTGGCTGGCAAATGGATCTCCTAGATCTAGCTTAACCCAATAACCTCTATGATTTTCAATAGCAGTTAAACTTCCAACCCATATTCCATTTGGAAGTAAGGAAGCTGCATCTCCTTCAGATATTATTCCAACTATTGATTCGCTTAATGATGAAAAAATATTATTCAAACTAACATCTAAAGGTAATGTGGGATAGCTTATTAAATTCAATCCGTGATCTAAAATCCAACAAAAATCCTGAAGGTCTGTAGCAATACTACAATTTAGATTGGATTCATTATTGTATTGATCAAATGCAGAGACACAGAATTCACCGCCATCAAATTCATTAAATATATATTCTTCTTGTGTTGTAGATATTAGATATTCTTCATTTCTGTAAATATTAAAACCTAAGATTGCCTCATTTTCTGGATAATTTATTTGATCCCATTGAAGCTCAATTAAATTATTATTAATATAAGCATTTATGTTCTCAGGACCATCTAAGAAGATTTCATCTAAACATGACTGGTTAAAATCATCACAAATGCCACAATCATCAATTTCAGCATTCCCATAGCAGGTTTCTGTGCAGTCCATATCTGAATTAGCAATGTGATTGGCAGTTCCTCCAGAACATTCTCCACAGTCATCAATTTCGGCATTTCCATAACAGGTTTCTGTGCAGTCCATATCTGAATTAGCAACATGATTAGTAGTTCCTCCAGAGCATTCTCCGCAATCATCAACCTCAGCATCACCCCAAGGGATACTATTACAGTCTAAACATTCATCAGACCCATTGCAAACATTACAAAGATCTATAATATTTTCTTCGCAATAGAAGTTGTCATTAACATCCTCATTATTATTCACCCACCCGACGGGTTCAAATCCAGCACAGAACTCTTGTGGGTTTTCCAAGGTTCCACCGTACCCATCATTGTCATTATCATAATAATATGTTGTTGTCCCCTCACTTGCGCAGCCTCCCACAAGTATCTGAATATTGGGAGTGAATGAATTAGTTTCTGGGATATACAGAACACTTAATTCATCTTGAGATATCATTAAATTACTCTGAGATCTCATATCATATCCTGTATCTCCAATATATATAAATATCTCATATTGATCAGATAATTCCTCAGAAGTCCAAGAAAGTTCTATGTCAGTACTATCATTATTTAAATTTGAAAATCCTCCCACATTCCAGACTAGCAAATCTCCTGGATCATGAAAACTCTTTTTATCAATGTAAAATTCTGGATTCACACATTCATTTCCATTATTATCAAATGTCCCGATCCATTCAAAATTTGTAAATGCAATATCTGTATAGTAATCAGGAGGAGTCGGCAAGTCATATTCATCTTCTCCAAAATGAAATCCATCATTACATTGATTACACATCTCTAATATTATATAGTCAGAAGAACCAATCTGCTGTTCATCCTCTGCTACAATAGTCATCGACCAATTTTGAGACTGGACAGAACTCATTATAAAATACAAGATTAATATATTTGTATAAACTTTCATTTAATCATATAATACTTTTTTTTAAAATACTCAAGTTATAATAACATTAATAGTGATATGTATCAAAATTATTTAATTAAGATTAGAGGAATTGAGCCATTCTAATATTTCGTTTTCATTAGGGAAATTATCAGTTTCAAATTTTGAATAAACTAGTTTGTCATTAATTATTACCTCAAATGATCCTGTGCGAGGAGGATTATTATTACCATTAACTATAACTTTAGGATATTTTTGATTTATAATATTTGAAACACGTTCAAATTCAGGATGATAATTTCATTTTTCACAATATTCTATATGTATATTCATTGAGTACTCCTTTATTTGACATACTGAAAACATTGATACACTCCTATTATTCCAATAGCAGTCATTCCCCAGCCAAGTAGTTTTGTGAAATAGTCTACATCATAATTTCCGGTTCGAAGCCTAATAAGTTTGTATCCTGCGAGTATTAAAAGTAAGAACAGTATAAATAATATGGATAAACCAAATGTATCATTATTGTTGGCTGTTAAATAGGAAAACAATATTAAGTAAGAAAATATTCTATTCATTTGATATATTGATAATTATTAATGTAAAATATAAGTATATTTTGATTAAGAAATTTCATAATAATAATTATAGGTAGATGGAAGAAAAAATAAATATTAACGTTCCTCAATTTAACAATCTCAATATTTTTAAAATAATTGGATTAGCCGCTTTTATTTTTTTAGTATACAATTCTTTTTATACAATTGATGCGAGTGCTAATGGAGTTGTGTTGAGGTTTGGAAAAATTTCATCTATTGAAGAGCCTGGATTACATTTTAAAATTCCTTTTGTTGATATTGTTCATGTAGTAGAAGTAACGCAGATTAAAAAAGAAGAATTTGGTTTTCAAACTATTGAATCAGATGTTAAAACTAGATACTCGACAGATGATTTTACTGATGAATCATGGATGTTGACTGGAGATTTAAGAATAGCAGAAGTGAGATGGGCTGTTCAGTATAAGATCAAAGATGCTACGAAGTATTTGTTTAATGTTAAAAATGTAGAAAAAATAATCAGAGATGAATCTGAAGCAACAATGCAATTAATGATTGGAGACAGATCTTTTAGTGAAGTTTTATCTGAAGAAAGAAGGGCTATCAGAGAAGAAGCTAGATCCACTATGCAGGCTAACTTAGATAGTTATGATTGTGGAATTTTCGTTCAATTAGTTCAGTTGCAAGGAGTTGTGCCACCAGGTCCTGTAGCAGATTCTTTTAATGAGGTAAATAGAGCTCGTCAGGAAAAGGAAGCTGTAATCAATGATGCTACAAAAAAACTTAAAGAAATCACATTAAAAGCAGGGGGAACTGCTAAAAGAATGATAAGTGAAGCAGAAGGTTATGCAGTTGAAAGAATTAATCATGCTAATGGAGATGTAGCATTATTTAATAAAGTTCTTAAAGAATATAATAAAGCTCC
>ASPJ01000046.1 GCA_000405805.1 Fidelibacterota bacterium SCGC AAA003-L08 | reverse complement strand
AATCAAAAAAAAATCATTAATACTGAAGCAGAATTTTTAACAGGTGATGGAGAACATAAAATTAGAATTCTTGATGATAAAAATGTTGAACTTAGCATATTCCCACCTAAATATATGAGTGACGAAATTCATGTGGAAAACTTATCTGGTTTTTCAGTGAATTCGGGCGCTAAACATTTTGTAATTGAATTAGATAAAAATCAAGATTTAGATTGGCATAAGATTGGTCAAAAAATAAGGTATTCAAAATATTTCCCAGAGGGTACTAATGTAAATTTTGTAAAACTGATTAATAATAATACTCTAAGTGTAATAACATATGAAAAAGGAGTTGAAAGTATTATGCAATCTTGTGGTTCTGGATCTGTAGCTGCTGCATATCATATGCAAAAAAAATATAATCTTGATTATAATTTAAATATTCAAGTTAGAGGAGGGAGTTTATCAATTTCTACTGATATAAACTGGGAAAAGGTATGGCTCAAAGGTGAAGCCAAAATACTCTTTAGCGCACATATCAATATTGAACAATTATGAAACAAAAGAAATCAATTTTTACTATCGGATCTATTGCATTAGATACAATTTATACAAAAAATGATTGTAGAAAAGAAATACTTGGAGGATCTGCGTCTTATTTTGCATTGGCTGCATCTTATTTCAGTAATGTAAATATTTTAGGAGTAGTTGGCACTGATTTTCCAAAACAATATTGGGATTTATATAAAAAATATAATATTAATACTGATAATATAGAAATTAAAAATGGTAAAACTTTCCAATGGGGTGGTAAATATTCTGATGATTATAATTCACGAGAAACATTATTTACTGATTTAGGTGTATTTGATAATTATGTTCCTGCTATTAATCAAACCTTAAATAATGCTGATTTTATATTTTTAGGGAATATTCATCCTGACATGCAAATGAGTGTTATCAACCAAGCTAATTCAGAACAAATAATTGTACTTGATACTATGAATTTATGGATTGATATAGGTTATCATTCATTAAAAAAAGTAATATCAAAATCAAATATATTTTTATTAAATGATGAAGAAGCTTTTTTATTAACAAAAAAAAAGACAATAAAAGATGCTGCCAGGGAATTAAGTGAATTAGGGCCTAATACAATTATTATTAAAAAGGGAAGTCTAGGGTCATATATATATGATGTAAAATATAATATCCAATGTAATATACCTGCATTCCCTATTAATCAAGTAATAGATACAACTGGAGCAGGAGATTCTTTTGCTGGTGGTTTTATTGGTAACCTGGAAACTGATAATATTATAGAATCAGTAATAACTGGGTCTGCTATAGCCTCATTTACAGTTTCTGAATTTGGTGTTGAAGGACTATTAAATATTACAACACAAGAAATAAATGATAGAATTAATTATATTAAATCTTTAATAAAGGATTAGCTGATGGAAAATGAGCCAACTAAAAATGATTTAGAAATAGTGCCTAATGAATATGAAGAAACAGATTATGAAGTAAATGTTTCAATCCCAGAATTTAATTGTATATGTCCACGTACAGGGTTGCCGGATTTTGCTACAATAAAGATAAATTATATCCCAAATAAATATATTGTAGAGTTAAAATCATTAAAATTATATATTGTCAAATTTAGAAATATGGGTATTTTCCATGAAAGTGCAACCAATAAAATATTTAAGGATTTCCAAAAATCATGTAATCCTAAACAAATTGAGGTCATTGGAGAATTTGGTGCGCGGGGTGGTATTTCTACTATTGTAAAAGTTAATTCAAAATAAAATTTTATTTTATTGTTATAAAAAATGTAAATTATCCAGCTATTTTTATATCTATAGCATTATTTTGAATAAATGGAAAAAGTAATATTATGAAAGTAAAATTCAGATTAAGTAATCGTAAGAGAAAAAATAAACATGGTTTTCTTAAGAGAAATTCAGAGAATAGTGGACGTGCAGTGTTAGCACGAAGAAGGCGTAAAGGAAGAAAAAGACTATCCTCTTAATTGAAATACGCACTATCATCTGATGAATTTAAAAATGTATACCATAATTCTGATTCGCTTCTAACTCATGGTTTATTATTCAAGTATACATATAATCAATCTCCTAAATTGGGTTTTATAGTATCAAGAAAATATGGAAATTCAGTTAATAGAAACTTGTTTAAGCGACGATGCAGATATGGATTTTATCAATTAATCAAACATGGATTTAATTATTCGGTAATAATACAACCAAAAGATAATAATATATCATGGATAACAATTAATAAAGCATTTGAGATTTTATATGAAAAAATTACTGACTAATATTATTTTCTTGTTTATTCGAATTTATCAAAATACTATATCATTATTATTCCCCGGCACATGTCGATTTGAACCATCTTGTTCACAATATATGATATCATCAATTAGAAAATATGGATTAAGACTAGGAATATATATGGGAATTAAACGTATTTCCAAATGCCATCCATTTACAAAAGCTAATAGATCGGACCCCGTATGAATCAAGATACTAAACGATTAATTCTGGCAAGTATACTTATTTTCTTAGTTGTTGTTTTACAACAACCAATTTTTAAAGCTCTTGGATATACTGATACTGTAGAACCAAAGCCTAATGTTCCGATTAGTAATGGGGAAATGCAAACTTTAGATCAAAATGATTCGAAATCTGCAACTAAAGAAAAAAGTAGTGAAAAACAAAAAGATCCTAATACTAATACAACAGTAAACCAGGGGTTTGCAAATAGCACTGTTGAACCTATAAACATAAAAATTAAAACTAAATTGTATACTGCAACTATTTCCACTGTTGCTGGTGGAACCTTAATTGAGAGCAAATTAAATGATTATAAGAGCTATAAGGAAGAGGCTACTCCAAATCAGAAGGTCATTTTAAAACCTTTTAAAAATGATTGCAATCCTTGTCTGGGATATCAAGATACTAATGGAAATCAGCGGTATTTTAATCAAGTGTTTAGTTTTGATAATGATAATTTTGGGAATATAGTAGACGCACAATCAAAATTACAAACACTCAAATTTACATATAGAGATCCTACTTCTGAGAATAAGATAATAACAAAACACATAACATTTTATCCTGATTCATATAAAATTGACCATGAATATACAATTCATGATCCTCTGATATCTAATGTAGAATTAATATGGAAAGATGGATTAGAGCCTGTTGAAAAAAATATTAAATCTGATGTTGTTGATGCAGTTGGAGCCTCTATTAAGCCTATTAATGATGGCAAAGAAACATTACGAATTAGTAGTGCAGGATCATCTGATAAAGTTGAAGATAATAATGTAATAGTTAATAAACCTATAGATTGGGCAGCTATTCAAACAAAATATTTTATTGTAGCAATACTCCCTGATGCAGCAAATCCTCCTATATCAACAAAAATGTCAGGAAAATCAATTGATGGTTGGGATTATGATGTATTACAAGGTAATGATTTTGCTCAATCATACGATATAAAATTATCATATAATAACCCTGCTACAATAAAAACATCAATTTATTTAGGGCCATTGAATGTTGATAATTTATCTGCTGTAAGTCCTGATTTAAAAAATGCTATATATTGGGGATGGGGGCCTATGCAACCAATTGCTAAACTAGTACTGTGGCTTTTAAATACATTGTATAGTATAATTGGGAATTATGGTATATGTTTAATTCTCTTTGCTGTTATTGTTCAGCAAATTACTGCACCATTAACTAAAAAAACATACCGCTCTTCACAAAAAATGCAAGAAATACAGCCGTTAGTTAAAAAAATTCAGGAGAAATATAAAAATGATTCAAAAAAAATGAATCAAGAAACAATGAATTTATATAAAGAAAAGGGCGTTAACCCTTTAGGCGGGTGTTTACCTCTATTATTACAAATGCCTCTATTATTTGCTATATTTTCTGTTTTTAGACATACTATAGAGTTGAGAGGTATGCCATTTTTTGGCTGGATCAGTGATTTATCTCAACCTGATGTTGTCTTTGAGCTAGGGTTTCATATTCCATTATATGGTGGTCATGTCGCATTTTTGCCTATTTTAATGGGAATTTCTATATTTTTAACTCAGCGGTTATCCATGGCAACCATGGATTCATCTCAAAAGCCAATGATGTATATAATGAATGCATTTTTTATATTAATTTTTAATGGATTCCCTTCTGGACTAAATTTATATTATACCGTATATAATTTATTAAATTATTTTCAGCAAAAATCTATTAGAGCATAATATTAATTTCTATGGATTATAATAGAAAAGATATTATTGCTGCCCTAGCAACTACTCCTGGCATTAGTGCAATATCTATTATTCGAATATCAGGGGAAAATTTGACACCCTTGCTGCAATCAATCACTAAGAAAAAAATATTCAAAAGTAGATATGCTACATATTGTACAATATTTGATAAAAAGAAAAAAATAATCCTTGATCAATGTATAGTAATTTATTTTGCTCAACCTAATAGTTATACTGGAGAAGATGTCATCGAAATTAATTGTCATGGCGGAAAAATTATTGCAAGAAAAATCTTAAATATGCTATATTCTCATGAGGTACAACCTGCTTTAGCTGGTGAATTTTCATATAGAGCATTTTTAAATAATAAAATCGATTTAATTGAGGCAGAAACAATATCCAGCTTGATTAACTCCGAATCAGATTATTCACATGAAATGATTATAGAAAATTTAAATGATTCTATAAGAAGTAATATCTTAGATATAAATAATAAAATAACTAATGTATTAACAATTATTGAACATGAACTTGATTTTTCTGAAAATGAAATTGATTATACAACTAATGAATCAATATTATTGATTATTGAAGATATTCTTTCTACAGTTAATAATTACTTAAGTAACCAAAATTTAGTCAAAGCTATGAATTCCGGTATTAATATAGTAATCATGGGTATACCTAATGCAGGTAAATCCAGCTTATTTAATAAAATTATTGGGTATGATAGAACGGTAGTATCAAATCAAGAAGGTACAACTCGTGATTCTGTTGAAATTAAATTAGTTATTAATCAATATCCAGTTAATTTAATAGATACTGCCGGTTATTTTGAGAGTGCTAATCAAATTAATATTGATAGCATTAAACAAACTATGGGATATGCTCAATCTGCAGATGTTATTATATATTTAGATGAGGATGATCCAGTGAGTTGTGCCTCTAAATTAAATCTTACCTGTGATAATATTATTTTTTGTAAATCAAAACAAGATAATATTAAAAAACTAGTTAATACTGATGATTCTCTAAATATTTCTTCAAAATCAAATCATGGTATAAATAGTCTATATGATAAGTTATCAACAGTCTTATCAACGCAATATCAATATAACTTTAAGAATGATCCAATTTTGATTAGTGATAGACAAATTCTCATTTTTAAAGAAGCTTATCTGTTATTAGAACAAATTAAAACAATGCTTGAAGAAGACATGGGAATGGATATAGTGGCTTCTCATATGCATGAACTAACCAATCTCTTTGATGAGTGTTTGGGAAAAGTATCTAATGATAGCGTTTTAGAATCTATTTTTAGTACTTTTTGTGTAGGGAAATAGAGATGAAAAAAATTATTATTGCGGG
>ASPJ01000045.1 GCA_000405805.1 Fidelibacterota bacterium SCGC AAA003-L08 | reverse complement strand
CTAAATATGCCATCTTCCCAAAATATTCCGTTTCAAATAATGTCGTAGTACCCTCTGCTGAATTTGGTGTGAATATAGGCGTGTCAATCAATGTAAAATCATTGGAATCAAAAAAATCCCTTGTAGCTTTTATTATCTGATGTCTGATTTTCATTATAGAATGTTGACGTTTAGACCTGAGCCATAAGTGTCTATTATTCATCAAGAAATCAGTTCCGTGCTCCTTAGGTGTTATTGGATAATCAGCACTTAAATGATATAAAATTATATTTTCAATAATTATTTCATAGCCACTAGGAGCTCTATCATTCGCTACTACCTTGCCAGTCACACTTACTGAACTTTCTTGAGTATATGTTTTAAATTCATTGAATTTTTCTTCTCCAACATCATTGATACTAATAATACATTGAATAGTTGAGAACCCGTCTCTTAACATTAAAAATCCGATTTTCCCACTACATCTACTATTGTAGACCCATCCATTTATTCTAATTATTTTATCAACATTATCTCTTAATTGATTTGTTCTAATTATTTCCATAAATATCCTAATTTACCATGTTGATGTAATTTGATTGATTATTTCTCTAGACAATTTTTCAACCGCAATTCTAATAGCACCTTCTCTTGGAGGACCAAATTCATCTGCATCATTATTATCAAATAAATTATCACCATCATTATCAATGCCATCTATATTCATATCAGATGAGTTTCCATATATACCAAAAGACTGAATATTATTTTCAAATAATATTTCATTTTTTACAACATCTAGCCAACTTACCTTGGATATTATTGTTATTTTCCATTCATCAACCTGACTATATTCATTATTTGTATTTACCCCATATATATTAGGAGTATCTTTAACCTCTAATATTTTAATTTCCAATCGACTATCAGCCAAATCCCAATCTGTGATTTTTATAACGTTTTCATTAATAAGATTTTCAGATATATTATCTGCCAATTGTGCTGATATTGAATATTCAGCTGATTCATTGACAATTGGATGAACATATATTGAATCAATATGAACTGGCAATGAACCTAGAGTTGAGTAAAACCCACATGAAAAAATAAAAAATAATATATAAAATTTATTCGCCATTCTTTTTTTTATCCAAACCATATTCATTAATTTTTCTATATAAAGTTCTCTCAGATATATTTAATGCTTTTGCAGTTTTCCTTCTATTAGCATTGAATTTTTTCAAGGTTTTCTCAATAATTTCCTGTTCAATTTCTTCTAAGGTTAATTCACCTATTGCAGTATCCTTTATACCTTTAATACTACCATCTTCAATACTTACATTATTGCCATAGTTGCCCTGTCTTTCAATAGGCAAATAAAGCGCTGGATTAGATGGTTTTACTGTATCTCCAATATTGTCATCTCTTAATAAAATTTGTTTTAAATCATTAACATCTTGCCTCAAAAACAATAATTGCTTCAGTATCAACTCCCTTTCTACTTTATCTGAATCGTCATTAGTAAACACTGGAAGATTAGAATCACTATTATATTCACTTATACCTAGTGATAATTTAACCATATCAGGACTAATTCTTTCACCTTTGTTCATAACAATTACACTCTCTACTGTATTTTTCAATTCTCTTACATTTCCTGGCCATGAAAACTTTTTCATAACTTGGATGGCGTCTGGAGTAAAACCTTTAAAATGAATATCGTTTTTAGCAGTGAACTCCAACCCAAATCTTTCAATATATAAACTTATGTCATCTGTATGATCTCTAAGGGGAGCTACATTAATAGTAATTGTTTTTAGTCTAAAATAAAGATCCTGTCTAAAATTACCTTTTTTGATTTCTGAATATAAATCTCTATTTGTTGCAGCTATGATTCTAACATCTGATTTCTGAGTTTTAGTATCACCTACTCTGATAAATTCTTTTTGTTCAATTACACGCAGTAATTTTGCCTGAGTTTCTATTGGCATATCTCCAATTTCATCTAAGAAAATTGTTCCTTTATCTGCTGCTTCAAAATATCCCTTTCTATTTTCAGAGGCTCCAGTGAAAGATCCTTTTTTATGTCCAAACAATTCACTTTCAATCGTTCCAGCAGGAATCGCCGCACAATTAACAGTAATCATAGATTCAAATTTTCTCTTGCTACTTTTATGTATAGCTTTAGCGACCATTTCTTTTCCACTCCCAGACTCACCGTTTATAAGAACAATAATATCCGTAGTAGCTACCTGACCGATAGTTGTAAGCATATCATGAATCTGATCTGACTCACCTATAAATCCAACTGATTTTCTAATTTTATTGATATCAATACTCATATTATTCTCCTAATTTATTTATATCTAAGGCCCTTTTGTCCAATATCAGTTCTAAAATATTTATTTTTAAATTTAATGCGATTTGAAATTTTATAGGCATCCAATATTGCTTCTTGCAGATTATTCCCAAACCCAACAACATTTAAAACTCTACCCCCTGTTGCATAAAGTAACCCTTTATCAATAGTTGTTCCTGCATGAAACACCAAATCACCTTCATCAATCTGCATATCAATAACCATATTTTTCTCATAATGATTTGGATATCCTTTAGATGCTAAAACAACTGTTACAGCTGTTTTATCTGCTATTTGCATATCTACATCAGAAAGTGATTCTGTCGCAGATTTATATAATAAATCAAATAATGAAGACTCTAAAAGAGGGAGTACAACCTGCGTTTCAGGGTCTCCCATTCTTACATTATATTCAATAACATAAGGCTTACCATCTACAATCATAATACCTACATATAAAAAGCCTGAATAAGGATGTCCCTTATCATTCATCGCTTTTAATGTTGGTTCAATAATATTTCTAGATGTTTGAGTAATTATGCTATTTGTAGAAAGAGGAGTTGGAGAATAGGCTCCCATACCACCTGTATTAGGCCCTAAATCATTATCAAAAACACGCTTATGATCCTGAGCTGTATTTAATATCTTATAATTCTTGCCCTCACATACTGCAAATACAGATAATTCTTCGCCAATTAGACATTCCTCAACTGATACTAATTTTGAAGCTTCCCCAAAAGTATTTTTTTCATACATATGCTTTAATCCATCATCAAATTCAGACTCAGTGTTGCAGATAATTACACCCTTGCCTGCAGCAAGGCCATCTGCTTTTAAAACTATAGGGAGTCCTAAAGTATTTTTAGCTTCCATAGCTTCTTGCTTATTACTACATGCATAATATTTAGGATGTGGAATATTATATTCAGACATTATATCTCTCGCAAATATCTTACTGCTTTCTAATTGAGCGCAGAATGCATCTGGACCAAAGATAATTAAGTTTGATTTTCTAAACGAATCTACAATACCATCTGCTAATGGATTCTCTGGGCCTACTACGGTAAGATCAATATTATTATCTTTAACAAAACTCATGATCTCATTATGATTATCTAAATCTAATAAGATGTTTTTAGCGATTAAACCTGTCCCCCCATTTCCTGGAGAACAAAAAATCTCTGATACCAAAGGATCATTGTGAAACTTATATACAAAGGCATGTTCTCTACCTCCTGAGCCCAGCACTAATACTTTTCTTTTTTTAATCATTATTTATACCTTCTTTAATTTTATTTATTTTATCTCTTAACATTGCGGCATCTTCAAAATGTAATTTCTTTGCACAATTCAGCATTTGCCTATTTAACTTTTCAAGCAAATCATTA
Source organism: Fidelibacterota bacterium SCGC AAA003-L08 (assembly GCA_000405805.1). Lineage (GTDB taxonomy): Bacteria > Fidelibacterota > Marinisomatia > SCGC-AAA003-L08 > D37C17 > SCGC-AAA003-L08. The sequence continues at coordinate 2,290 of ASPJ01000045.1, read as the reverse complement.
GTCTCAACATTATCAATATTATCTTCTTCAAGATTAAACTCTGACTCTAATATATCTAACTCTTTAGCAACCATAGTAGATTGTTTAATTTCATCCAATGATTTGACAATGGACCGCGGGGTAATATTATTTGCTTTATTATACTTTCGCTGTATTTCCCTCCGTCTATCTGTCTCATCAATTAAATGCTGCATAGAATTGGTTACCTTATCACCAAACAATAATACCCTTCCATTTATATTACGTGCAGCTCTACCTGAAACCTGTAATAATGATGTTTTAGATCGTAAAAAACCTTCTTTATCAGCATCTAAGACAGCAACCATAGATACTTCAGGGAGATCTAATCCTTCACGAAGTAAATTAATTCCTACTAGCACATCAAATGCTTGTGTTCGAAGACCACGGAGAATATTAATTCTTTCAATTGTATCTATATCACTATGCATGTACTCGGCTCTAATACCAACTCCCTTTAAATAATCAGTTAAATCTTCAGCCATTCTTTTAGTAAGGGTTGTTACTAATACTCTCTCATTTTTTTCTACTACTTTATTAATTTCACTAATCAAATAATCAATTTGACCTTCTGCTGGTTTGACCTCTACTACTGGATCCAAAAGACCTGTAGGCCTAATAATTTGTTCTACAATCACTCCCTCTGAGTGTTCTAATTCATAATCAGTAGGGGTTGCTGATACAAATATTACCTTGTTTAATGATTTTTCAAATTCTTCGAACTTCATTGGACGATTATCATACGCAGAGGGGAGTCTAAAACCATGTTCAATTAAACTTTCTTTTCTAGAACGGTCCCCATTATACATGGCTCTGACCTGTGGAGTTGATACGTGTGACTCATCAATGAACATCAAATAATCTTCCGGAAAGAAGTCAATCAATGTACTAGGCCTTTCTCCTCTACTTCTTCCATCTAAATGCATAGAATAATTCTCAACTCCAGAACAATAGCCAAGCTCAGTCATCATCTCTAAATCATATAGAGTTCTCTGTTCCAATCTTTGTGCTTCAAGTAATTTATCTTCACTTCTGAGAAATTTTAATCTTTCAGATAATTCAGTTCTAATATCTCCCATTGATCTGTTTAGATTATCTCGTGTAGTTACAAAATGCTTTGCTGGAAAAATAGAAAATACATCTAAATCCTCATATTTTTCACCTGTCATAACATTGAATGAATATATCTTCTCAATTTCATCTCCAAAAAACTCAGCTCTAATCGCATAATCTTCATAAAAAGGATATATTTCAACCACATCTCCTCTTGCCCTAAAAGTACCCGGCTCTAAAACTATATCATTTCTTGAATAATGAATATTAACTAGACGATAAAACATCTCCTTAATATTAACAGTATCACCTACTTTAATATGAACAACCATATCTTTATAAGAATCTGGAGAACCAATACCATAAATACAACTAACAGATGCAATAATAATAACATCCTTGCGTGACATTAGATAAGAGGTTGCTTTTAATCGAAGTCTATCAATTTCTTCATTCATAGACATATCTTTCTCAATATATGTATCTGTAACAGGCATATATGCCTCAGGCTGGTAATAATCATAATAGGATATAAAAAACCCTACTGCATTATTAGGAAAGAGTGCCTTGAATTCACCATATAGCTGAGCTGCTAATGTTTTATTATGAGATAGTATCAAAGTTGGTTTTTGGACCTTTTCAATGACATTGGCCATTGTAAATGTTTTTCCAGATCCAGTGATACCAAGCAATGTTTGGAAATCAGCACCTTTATCATAGGCACTTACAAGCTCTGAAATGGCCTTTGGCTGATCTCCTGCAGGTGAAAAATTAGATTGTATTAAAAAGTCTGCCATATTGGCTTATAATTTACAAGTCTATGTCAATAAAAAACAATGACATTTTTTGCATTATATGAATATATTTAATTGCCTGATTGGCGCCTAGAAAAAGTAAAATCAAGAGCATTTCCTGATGCATCTGAAACAACAATACCACTCAAGCCAGTTATATGGCCAGAAAGATCAAGGTCAAACAATACACCAGATCCTGCAGGAATTACAGCACCTGATAAAGAAAATCCTAAAACCATAGTAGGACTCGTTGAAATCATAAATTCTGCATCTTCAGCAGCTCCACCAGAAGCACCATTTACAGTTGCTCCAACAATATTAATTTGAAAACCAGCAATTGCATGATCACTATTAAAGCCTACTGAGTTATCATCATTAATCCATAAGGAGTTTGACTCATTAGCAAGCACACCTTCACCACCATC
>ASPJ01000044.1 GCA_000405805.1 Fidelibacterota bacterium SCGC AAA003-L08 | reverse complement strand
TGGAGAGCGCAGTCAATACGTAGGAGAAACATCCCCTAATTTTTCTGTTGGTTATATAATGGATGGAGTTGACATGAGTGGGCTTGGAATGTCAGGATTCTTGTTTGATACTCAGCAAATTGAAGTGTTAAAAGGCCCGCAATCATCTGTGTATGGCGTAAACTCGTTAGCAGGCATAGTTAATGTTAAAACTGTTGATCCTACTCCATTTTTCACAGGAAATCTAATGTCTACAATAGGATTTGATAACAAAATGTCTACAAACTCATTAGCAATTAATCTCCCTATTACATCTAAGTTTTTAATCCGATTATCAGCGCAATCTCATACTCAGAACGGTTTTAGGTATAATGCATTTTCAAATAAAAATGATACAAATGGAAAAAATGAATTTTTTTATCGAATGAAAATTCATTGGTTAATCAATGATTTTCTGAAAATGAAAATAAATCACTTTAACATAGAAATGGATAATAATTATGATGCATGGAATCTCTACAGCAACTCTTATACAACATATTCAGATAGACAGGGTAAGGATAGCTTGAATACTGAGGTTACTAGCATACTTTTTGTATATAGATCTATTGAGAAAAATTGGTATGAATGGATATTATCAATATACAATCGGTGAACATGATATCGTATATAGCTATGATGGTGATTGGGGTAATAATAGCTATTGGGAAAAAGAACCTTATAACTGGTATGAAGAAAATGAAGATTTGTTCTCAGAAGAAGTGTGTTTAGAAAATTATGGATACTATCCTTGCTATTATGATTATGATTTCTTTGATCAAACTATACGGCGGCGTGAAACAAATAGTCAAGAGCTCCGATTAAACAACGAAGAAAATACTATGATATTAGGATTTTATAAATCTAATACCAAGGAAACAGATAATGCTACAGGGTGGCTCTTTGCAGGAGATGCCTCTGAAGTATTTAGTCTTTTTAAAATATCAAATACTGCTTTGTATGGGCAACTCAAGTATGCAGCTAGCAAAAAAACTGATTTTGTTTTTAATTGGAGAGCAGAACAGCATAACACTTATTATAATGGAGAATCATCTTATTATGGAGAAGGACTGCCTGGTGTTAAAAAAGAAACTGAATATGAGCATTTTGGTAGTAAAATTGCCTTATTGCATAAAATGAATCCTCAGAGCAGCTTTTATCTTTCAACTTCTAGAGGATTTAAAGCAGGTGGAATCAATCAAAATCCCTATCTATCGATAGATAGTCGATTTTATACACCTGAATACAATTTTAATTTTGAAGGAGGATACTCTCTTAGTATAAATAATTTAACTGCTAATATAAACTTATTTTACATGCAAAGAGATAATCAGCAAGTCCAGATATCTAGTCAGCAGGACCCAGGAGATCCAAATAGCTTTTATTATTTTACAGCTAATGCAGGGAATGGTTCTAACTATGGATTAGAATTCGATTCAAAGATAAAGATTGGCACATCATTTACTCTAAAAGGAACATTAGGGTTATTAGAAACATATATTGAAGAATATACGTTTGATTCAGGTTCAAAGCTGCTCACATTAGGCGGGCGCGAACAAGCGATGTCTCCTAAATATAATTTTAGCATTGGAATTAATTACAATCATAATAGCGGATTCTTTGCCAAAGTTGATATGTATGGAAAAGATTTATACTATTACTCCGAGAGCCACAATCAAACATTAAATTCACCTATAATATCAAATGGAGAACTAGGATTCAAAAAAAATAAATGGACCATTTCATTTTGGGGTAAAAATATATTTGATCAAAGATATGCTGTTCATGGCTTTTATTTTGCCCTAGAACCTCCTGATTTTATAAATAAAGAATATATACAATTAGGAGACCCTATTCATTTTGGCATAACAGCTTCTTATCAATTCTAATAATGACAATTGATCAAATATTAATAATTGCATATTTTGCAATCATATTAGCTGTAGGCTTTTATCAAAAACAATCGACTAATATCAATTTTCTATATTCGGGGAGACGGTTGACTCTGCCCGCTTTTATTGCAACTCTTGTTAGCACTTGGTACGGAGGGATACTTGCATTAGGACGAGAAAGTTATATAAGCGGAATTTCGACATGGCTTATATTCGGGTTGCCATACTATATAGCAGCTTTTATATATGCACGATATATACTAAAGCATATAAATTTATCTAAAGAAGATTCTATACCATCTAAATTCTATAGACATTATGGGAAATACCCTGCACTTCTTGCCGTTTTATTGATATTTTTACTAGCATCCCCTGCTCCTTACTTAAAGATGCTTGCTGTAATGTTAGGACATATACTTGATATTGAAACAGCTAGTGCTTTAGTGATTGGAGCAGTCTGCTCAATCGCATATACTCTTAGGGGGGGATTCAAAGCCGTGATTAAAACAGATTTAATACAATTCATTCTAATGTTTTCAGGTTTTGGATATATGGCTATTTATTTATGTTTTGAATATGGAACATATGAATATTTGTCCAGTTTAGAGAACTCAAAACTATCATTTCCGGGAACACTAGGATGGACTACTGTTTTTACATGGTTTTTTATAGCATTAATTACATTTGTTGATCCGAATTTTTACCAAAGAGTGTATTCTGCTAAAAATAAAAATACAGCAAAGCAGGGAATCTATATATCTATCGGATTCTGGTTTTTATTTGATGTTCTAGCAATCACCATAGGGCTATATGCTGCAGCTATACTTCCAGAAATAACAAATAAAGTTGATAATGGAATACTACACCCGTATTTAGAACTTGTCGAACATTTAGTAGAGAACAAAGCATTTTCACCTATAATTGCAGGTATATTTATTATTTCAATGTTATCTATTATCATGTCTACTATTGATAGCTTTATTTTTGCATCAGGATTTACAATTGGCAAAGACTTTATGAAAATTTTTAAAAATGATGATAACTCTATATCATACACAAGACTTGGAATTATTGTGTCAGGTCTTTTTTCTATAATTTTAGCTCATTTTTTTAAAAGCGCTATTGATATCTGGTTCACCATAGGTTCATTTGCAGTGCCGGGGCTTTTAATTCCACTTTTGTTTATATACTTTAATATCAATCTAAAATATCCATTTTCATCTATGGCTATACCAACTCTCATTGCATTGTTATGGTTTATATATGGAGTAAATATATGTAATGGGAATTATCCATATGGTATACAGCCTATGTATCCAGGAATAATTGCTAGTGCAACTTTATGTTATCTAAATAAGGAAGCTATTTCTTGATTTTAGGAAGAAGAACCTTAGTTAATTCATTAAACAGCTGTTCTGTTTGATTAGGCTCTCTATACTGATCCAATACAGGCATACCTTTTTCAGCCTCTAGCATCCATTCTCTGTGAAATTCCCCAGATTTAATTTCATTTAAGATTTCTTTCATCTCATTAGCTACATCGTCATCAATTAAACGATCTGCACGAGTCTGTCCTCCATATTCAGCTGTTTCACTAACCATTTTAAACATATCATCAATCCCTTTGTCTGAAAATAAATCAACTATATTTTTGACTTCATAAAAACAAACAAACCATGCAACAACAGGACTATATCCATCTTCAAGTAATACTTTAAATGATTCCTTTATCATTCTTGGAAATGATCCAGTTAATATAACTTGCTCTCCAAATAAATCGGTTTCGGTTTCTTCTTTAAAAGTAGATTTAAACGCGCATGCTCGCGTTCCTCCTATTGCCTTACTATACGATAATGCAATATCAAGCGCATCAGATGTTGCGTCTTGATCAACAGCGATAAGAGTCGGGACTCCTTTCTCTTCTTTGTATTTCTTTCTAACTGCATACCCGGGTCCGCTTGGAGCTACCATTATCACGTTACAATCACTGTTAGGCTTTATTAGCTTATAATGAATGTTATATCCATGGGAAAAGAGAAGTGTCTTTCTTGCTGATAAAAAGGGCTTTATATTGTTTGTGTAAATGTCAGCCATATATTGGTCTGGAACCAGACAACATATCAAATCTCCCCACTCTACAACAGATTCTATATCTTGACATTTAAAACCTTCTATTTGAGCTTTTTTTAATGACTTGCTCTTCTTCCTAAGGCCAATTCTTACCTTTACTCCAGAATCCTTTAAATTAAGTGCCTGCGCCCTTCCCTGGTTTCCATATCCAATAATAGCGACTTTTTTAGACTGAATTAAACTTATATCAGCATCTTTGTCAAAATATATAATATCATTAACATCTTGCTGCATTATTATTCCTATGATTTTGAAAGATTAATCTAAAACTAAATTGATTATTAAAATAACATCAAATATGTCTATGTTAGTATCAAGATTTAGATCTGAAGCGATTTCCTGATAAGGTGTAATTAAACTAGAATCCATTATGATGTTTACTACTTGCATAATATCTATAATATCAACGATAGTATCACTATTAACATCTCCTAATATAATTCCATAGCTACTATCAGTTACTCCAGTTCTATGGAAATTCCCTCTGTATATATTCCAATCCAAAATATTCCCGGCAGTCTTAATATCAAAAACTGATAAACCTGATGAATGTCCATATATAAGTTCTAAATCATTGTCTTCATCTATATCAAGAACTAATGGAGAGCATGATGATGTTCCTCCAGATTCAAGCGGGAATGAATACAATATGTCACCAGTAGATGAAAACACATTGATACCATCAAATACAGAAATCACTTCATACTGTCCATCTGAATTGATATCTGAAAATACAGGAGATGTCATAATTGCTGATTCATATTGAATAGGCCATCCATCTCTTAGATGTCCATTTTGATTAATTGATACTAATTGTCCTTCGGTAGTCCCAAAATATATATGAGCATCATTTTCATTAATCTGTATGGATGGAGTTGTTCTTATAAAACCCTCTGATTGAAATTCAAATTCAATTTCTCCACCAGACCCTATGCAGTAAAATATTCCATCATCATTCCCAAACATAATCTCGAGTTCACCATCTGAATCAATATCAGCTATAAGAGGAGCTGACCGAATATCCCTGCTAGACTCAAAAGGGAATCCATTAACATTCTCTCCTTGGGAATTAACTACATATATATTGTCTGATTTTGTAGTAATAATAATATCCAGCACACCATCTGAATCAATATCAGCTAGCGATGCACCTGAAAACATTTGTTCATCAATTGCTATTGGGAAAACATTATTTAGAGGAGTTCCATCTGGATTAATTGCAAATAATTTCCCGCTTCCAGACATACCTCCAAATACAATCTCTAAATCATCATCGTCATCAAGATTGCCTATAGAAGGAGTGCCTGTTAAATATTGTTCTGCATCAAAATCAAGTTCAATATTCCCATTCTGAGAAATCACAAAAAGACGTTTGCTTTTAGATGCAATGACAATTTCATCTTCACCATCATTATCTACATCTCCAATTGCAGGAGCACCCCATACTTCATTTTCTACATCCACCTCCCAATCTAGTATAATTTCTCCATCTGAAGAAACTGCGCGAACTATTCCTACATCATCTACAAAAACAATATCGTCATTACCATCACCATCAACATCTAAAATTGCTGGAGAAGATATAATATTTGCGCCAATATCTAAAGGAAAACCTTTTTGATCTAAGCGAATATTTATTGGCAATAGCATGTATTGATCATATATAGTACCATTTGCCAATACACCTGTGAAATAAGCCTCTATATATGCTACTTCTAAAGGTGCATCTTCGCTAATTGAAATTGATATAGATTCATTTGTAATAGTTGTCTCGTATGCATCAACATCATTTAGTGTAGACTCTCCACTTAGAATTGTCACATAAGAATTATTTGAATTAACAAACATTTCTAATCCGTATATCATATCTACAGATGGGTTGAAAAATTCAAACTGGACATCATGAGTCTCTCCAGGGTTAGGGACATCGTCAAAGTCTCCAGCTGTTTCGCTAAACCATGCATTATTAATAGATAAATTAGGAAGGTTCCTAAATGTCGCAGTAATCAGGTCTTCTTCTTCCGAAATACCTACAACGCTAATTCCAGAAGGAATCTCAGAATAGTATCCGGAGTTTGGGGTTGTATCAAAACCAAAATAAGTTTTATTGCCAGAGCCTGGCCATGGATCGTCAGTGCTTCCGCTGTCAGCATTAGTATTAAGACTAAATGCACCATCAGCCTGCTCTAAATCAACTCTTCTATGCCACTCATCAGAATTACCCCCTATAGAATCGTCAATGTGCCAAATTAATAATCCGGAATTTATAATATTTTGGTCAAAAGCAATAGCCTGTCTATTTTCAAACAAAAAGTATTCAGACCCACTCCCAACCCCATTCATAC
>ASPJ01000043.1 GCA_000405805.1 Fidelibacterota bacterium SCGC AAA003-L08 | reverse complement strand
TTAATGAACAATGGAATATGTAAATATCCTATTTTCAAAAATCAGCAATAATCCCATCTTAAATGATTTTATTAGTGATTCAATTTTAAGAGTATATTTTCTTATTATTATATCTGTATTGTTTGCTAAAATGATAGATTTATTTTTTTCATTTTTTATTAAAAAAATTGTAACTAAAACAAAATCTGAGATAGATGATAAAATTGTAAATAATTTACATAGGCCAATTTATTATAGTATTCTCTTCATGGGTTTAACTCTTACAATGGAAACATTGCCAAATATTCCAGATAGCATCGAGTATATATTGCTTGGAATATTTAAGTCTGCATCTATCATGATTTGGTCATTAGCATTTTTTAAAATATCCATGTTAATATTAAAATGGTATTCAAAGCGCACTCTAGCAAATCCTCTATTTAAAAAAAGTGCCATTCCACTATTTGATAAGATTGGCAAGACATTAATTTTCTTAGGTGCTATTTATTTTATTTTATTAAGTTGGAAAATAAATGTAACTGGTTGGGTTGCGTCTGCAGGAATATTAAGTATGGTAATTGGATTTGGGGCAAGGGATACTATCTCAAATTTATTTTCAGGAATAGCTCTTATGGCTGATGCACCATATAAGGAAGGTGATTATATTAATTTAGATAATGGTGAACGTGGATGCGTTAAAAGCATTGGTATAAGTAGTACAAGGATCATAACTAGAGATGATATAGAAATTACAATTCCTAATTCAGTTATAGCAAAGTCAAAGATTATAAATGAAAGTGGTGGTCCACATGAAAAGGTACGAATTAGATTAAATATTAGCGTATCATATGATAGTGATATAGATAAAGTTCGGCAAATATTATATAATATAGCAAAAAACAGTCAATATACATGTGAAGACCCTGAACCTCGTGTAAGATTTAGAGAATTTGGAGATTCGGGTTTAAAATTTCAATTATCATTTTGGATAGAAAAACCTGAAATGAGAGGAAAATGTATAGATAAAGTTTCTTCAATTATACATAAAGAGTTTAATAAAGAAGGCATTGAAATCCCATATCCTCAACATACAGTCCATGTAAAAAAAACTAATTAGCTCCAATATATTAGATGAATATTAAAGTATTATTGATATTATTGATTGCAATGCTTTCAGTAAGTAGCTCTCCAATCATAGCATATTCATTAGATATATCTGCGATTACAGTGGCATTTTGGAGAATGTTTATTGGGGGTATTTTGTTATGGGTGATTAGTCTATTTTTTAAACAAAAACCACTAAATAAATCGAATAGATTTAAAACTTATATTTTTGGAATCCTATTAGGACTTCACTTTTATTTTTTCTTCACAGCAGTCAAACTAACAGATATGTCTAATGCAACTTTATTAGGAACCATAGCCCCACTATTTACAATGATTATTGAGATATTCTGGTTGAAAAGAAAAATATCTATAAATATAATAATATGGATATTAATGATAGTAGGAGGATCAATTATTATAGTTTTACATGATTTTGATTTTTCAACTTCTTATACATTAGGAAGTATAAGTGCTATAATATGTTCTTTTCTATTAGGTATAGGATTTATAATATCTGAAGATGTAAGACAAAGTGAAAGTACTATTAGTTTTTCTCGGACACTATATATGTCTGCAGCGCTAACATTATTTATACTATCTTTTGTTATGGGTGAATCATTGTTGAATTTCCCTATTAATCAATGGAATATTTTAGGCTTATTGGCTTTAGGTATTATCCCTAATATGTTCGGTCATAATTTATTGTATTATATAGTTAAATATATATCTCCAACTATTGTTGCATCAGTACCCTTGGGAGAACCGATTATTGCATCCGTTTCAGCTATTTTTCTATTTAATATATTCCCCAAGCCTGAAATTATTGTAAGTGGTTTTATTATTTTATCAGGATTATTTTTCTTAATGAAATTTACCAATATTGATAATCAAACAGATAAAGGTGATTATGAATAAATTAATATCCATAAATCCAGCAAATGAAAATATAATTAATCAATATACTCAACATACTAAAAAAGAGGTGGAAAAGATTATTGTTAAAGCATCTATTGCCCAGCCTATTTGGAAAGAAAAAAGTATTAATGATAGAATAAAGATATTAGAAAATATCAAAAATAATTTAGATATTAATTGTGACTCATATGCAGAAGTAATTACTCTTGAAATGGGCAAACCAATAAAGGAATCTGTTTCTGAAGTAAAGAAATGTATTTCTCTCTGTGAATACTATTTTATTAATGCATCTGAATTTCTAGAACCAGAAAATTTAGATTTTGATGCAGATAAAAGTTTAGTAGTATTCGAACCATTAGGGATTATTTTAGGTATCATGCCATGGAATTTTCCTTTTTGGCAAGTATTTAGATTTGCTATTCCAGCATTATTATCTGGTAATGTAGTATTGCTTAAACATGCATCAAATGTTCAGGGTGTTTCTATATTATTAGATAAAATTTTTAATAGTACACATACAAATATCTTCTATTCATTAATTATAGATTCAAAATTAATTTCACAAATTATATCAAACAAATATATAAGAGCAATTTCATTTACGGGAAGTGATGCAGCAGGAAGTAAAGTTGCAGAATGCTGTGGAAAGAATATAAAGAAAACAGTATTAGAATTAGGTGGATCGGACCCATTTATTGTTTTAAATGATGCTGATTTAGGTAAGTGTATTAATAATGCTGTAATATCAAGAATGATTAATAATGGCCAAAGTTGCATAGCTGCAAAACGTTTTATTGTTCATGAGGATGTTCATGATGAGTTTATAGATAATCTTAAAGAGAAAATTGAACAATTAATAGTTGGAAATCCCGATGATTCTAAAACAGATGTAGGACCACTTGCAACAGAAGATATCTTAATTGGAGTGGATTCGCAAATTCGAAAATCTATTGATATGGGAGCATCATTAGTATTGGGAGGCTTTAGGTTAGATAGAGAAGGTTATTTTTACTCACCTACTATAATATCTGATATCTCAAAACAGATGCCAGTATATTATGAAGAAACATTTGGCCCTGTTTTTTCAATTATTAAATCTAGAAATATTGAAGATATGATTCATATAGCTAATGATTCAGATTTTGGACTAGGTGGAAGCATATGGTCTAAAAATAAAGATAAGGCTTTTGATATTGCGAAAAAAATAGAAACAGGGTGTGTGTTTATTAATGGTTTTACTAAATCAGACCCAAAACTACCATTTGGTGGTATTAAAAAATCTGGTTATGGTAAAGAGTTATCTAAATATGGTATTAGAGAATTTGTCAATATAAAAACGATTGTTTCATATTAGTTTTTATTTAAATAATTTATGTGACTTGAATCATCCTTTTAGATTCTTATATTTCTTAAGTTGTTATTGTAGAGCATTATTACATCCTTCGCTCTACTCCTCAATAGCTTCTTGGCTTTGATTATATTTAAGCTCTCTAGAATTTTTAGAGAGCTTAAATATTAATTAATTGTAAAAGCTAAATATGTAGGATTATTATTTCTGATTATGCGTAACATGATAGTATCACCAGTATTATAATTTTTAATCATATCAAAATAATCAGATTCATTTTTAATAATTCTTCTGCCTATTGTTTCGATGATGTCTCCAGTGCGAATTCCACCATTATATGCAGCTGATTCAAATTTCACTTCTGCGACCTTTACTCCATCAGAATTAATATTTTGTATTTTTATCCCAATTAAATCAAAGTCAGAGTTATTATTAGAATTTTGATCTATGAAATAATTATCATCAGGTCTTTCACCTAGTAGAACTTTAATTTTTTTCTTATTGTTATTACGAATAACAGTAATTGTTACTTTTTTATTAGGATATTTATCTGATATGATATTTCTTAAGTCTGCAGAATTTTCTACAAGGTTGCTATTAACTTTTATAATTATATCTTCAGCCTCTAGACCACCTTTTTCTGCAGGACTATCTTTTAATACTTGACTTACTAGAGCACCTTTTTTATTTTTTAGATTTAAAGCAATTTTCATTTCATCTGTAATATCTTGGATAGTAACACCAAGCCAACCTCTTTTTACTGTGCCATTTTCTATAAGATCTGTAGTGACCTTCTTGGCTTGATTAATAGGAATAGCAAACCCCACTCCAGCATTTGCTCTACTATATCCATCTGTAGCAATAGCCGTATTAATTCCAATAAGAGTTCCGTCAAGATCCAATAGGGCTCCTCCAGAATTACCAGGATTGATAGCAGCATCATGTTGAATAAAATTTTCATAATTCATTTTAGATATAACATCAGTTCTACCAACAGCACTAATAATTCCAGCTGTAACAGTATGATTTAGATGTAGACCAAATGGACTTCCAATAGCAATAATCCATTCTCCTACTTGTAGGCTATCAGAATTACCTAATTTCAATTCAGTTAATTTATCACCCAATATTTGAATTACTGCAATATCTGACAATGGATCTTCTCCAATTATTTTAGCTTCAAATTCTCTTTTATCATATAGAACAACTTTAATTTCATCAGATTTATTAATAACATGGCTATTAGTAATAATATATCCATTAGCCGAATCAATGATAACACCTGATCCTAAAGAATTACTTTTATAGGATTCTTTTGGAAATTGAAAAAAGTCTTTAGGAAAAAAATCATCTTGAAAAAATGGATGCGATTGAAATGGATTGTGTGTTTCTACTTCTTTTTGAGAAATTATCGATACGACTGCTGGATTTGCTTTTTTTGAAACTTGAATAAATGCATCTGTAAAATCTTTGTAATTTGAAAATAAAAATGTAATCGTGAATAAAAATATAATTTTAGTATTCTGCAACATGCTTTCCCTCAACTTTTTATTAATTATAATGTTATTTTTTAATTATTGTTCCAAAAAATTTATATATTTTCTTTTAATAAAAATAATAAATTATAGTTATGAATAATTTACATAAATTTCAATGTTCATGAGTTTTTTATCTAGATTTCAGTCTGAAATTAAGTACTTCTTCTTAAATATTTATTATTTTAATAAATATAAATCATTATATATCAAAATAAAGGCGTTACTATGAAAAATAATCTTTTTGTATTAGTTGGAACTATGTTATTGATTAGCTGCGCAAATATTGATAATAGAATTAATAAGGGTGTTGAAAATCACAGATATTTTCAATTTATATATGAAGTAGAAATAGAACCTACAGATGGAAAAAAAGTTGAAATGTGGATTCCTATTCCTCAGAGTAATGAAGCTCAAACTATTTCAGAATTACTTTATAATTTTTCAGGATTAAGTTACCAATTAAAAACAGAACCTATACATAATAATCAATATTTATATATTTATTCAAATAATGGAGTAACAGATACTACCAGTATTAGAATCTCATTCAATGTATTAAGGAAAGAGCATAATAATATTAATTATAAAAATGTAAATCCAAGTAACTACTTGAGATCATATACACATGTTCCAATTGGAGGCATATTTTCCAATATAATTAAAGAGAATAACTTGAGTAGACATAATATTAAAGGAGTATATGATTTTGTTCTTAATGGTATGCACTATGCTAAACCAAAAAATTCTTCTAGTGATGATATTTATTATTCTTCAAAAAATCCAAATACTAATAAAGATTGGTTATCTGATGAGGGGAAATTTGGAAGATTCGCCGTAACGAAAGATGAAGTCGTAAATATTTATAAAGAATCAAAAAAAATGAATACTAAATATACATTTGGGAATGGAAATTCTTTATATGCATGTGATATTGGTGTGGGTAACTGCACAGATTTTCATTCATACTTCATGTCGATAGGAAGAACTCTTGAAATTCCAATTAGATTTCATATGGGATTTTCAATTCCAGCTCAAAAAGAGGGTATAGTTGGAGGTTATCATTGTTGGGCAGAATATTATACAGATAATGATGGATGGTATCCAGTAGATATTTCTGAAGCTGACAAGGATCCTGACAGAAAGGAGTATTTCTTTGGAACGATATGTAATAATAGAGTTGATTTTACAGTTGGTCGTGATTTTACTATAGATAATTATGAAGAAGAAAGTGTAAATTTATTTATCTATCCATTATTCGAAATAGATGATAAAAAGTCAGAAGCATATACTAAAAAATTTAAATACAAGAACTTATAATCCTTAAAGGGCATCATATTATGAAAAAAATAATATTCTTAGTATTATCAGTATCATTTATAATAGCAGATATTAATATAAGTGGTGATGGAAGAATTAGACCTCGATTAGATGTAATAGATTACGGAAACAACGGATCTTCAGTAGATTTATATTATTTATATAGAGCTCGTTTAGATATAAATGCAGATATTGGAAGTGGATGGTTCTTTAACACAAAGCTTGGCACAAATGATATCGCTGGGATGGTTAAGATGACTGCAGGTGATAGCCCAGGAAATCCAAATTCAGCTCGACCACAACTAAATTTTTTGAATTTATATTATGGAATCAAAAAAGATAATTTTGGT
>ASPJ01000042.1 GCA_000405805.1 Fidelibacterota bacterium SCGC AAA003-L08 | reverse complement strand
ATAACAAATTGGGTATTGCTAAAAGGAGATTTATTTAATCAAAGTGAATTGTCATTTTATCTAAGTGAAAAAATAAATCCCTTATATATGGATGATGGATATTATCATTTTAGAGCAATTCCTAATATAGTTCCTGTAAGAATAATTTTATCAACCTGTTGTTCATCTTCTCCGACTAAACATTGCCAAATAGCACTATGCTCACTATCAACAGGGTTAAGTTGCACATTATTATCTTTTAAGGCTTTATTAATTATTTCCCCAGCCATTACTAAACTTTCTTTATTTGATAATGCTATATTAATACCTGAATTAATGGCATTTATAGTAGGCTCCATACCATTATGACCAACAAGTGCATTTAACATAGTATCTGCTTCATTATTTTGAGATAACTCTAATAAGCCATCCCTTCCTGATAAAATTTTAAATTCATTCGGGCCTAAAGCAGTAGCTAAATCAGCTTTATATCTATCATCTGATATGCATACATATTTCGGCTTATATAACTTTGCTTGTTTAGCTAAAAGAGCAACATTTTTATTAGCACTGATTCCAATTAAATTAAATTCTTCTCTTAAATTGTCAATAACATTAAGAGCTTGAACTCCAATTGAACCAGTTGAACCTAGTATTGTGATATTTTTCATAATTATATTGGTATTGAGAAATTAACTGACCCAATATGAGAATTTTTATTAATTAAATCAAACTTAAATTCTAAAATTATTTTATTTTTTATGTTATATGCTATTATTAATGATATGAAATTATTTTCTACATCTTTCCAAAAACAATGGACCAAATCATAGCCTAGTATAAAATTATTTAGGTTATATCTGCTTTTATATGAAAAATTAATCCATCTTGGATATGAATTTTTATATTTAATCTTATGCAGACTCAGTTCAATAAAATTTGAAGACGAATATAGCCATTTAATATTTTCATTGTAATATCCAATGCCAAGATTATTATATAAATTAAAAATAGGTTTAGTTTCAGTATATATATTCCCCGATAATTGTAAATTATCAGATACCCACCATTGTATGCCAAGTAATGGACTTGAATTATTATAGAATGTTACTTGGAGATTGATTTCCGAACTAATATCAAGAGGCTTATATGTTGATTGTGTTAATTCAGAATAGGTATTAGACGCGATAAGAATACAGAAAATATTAAGGATAATTATATTGCGTAATTTCAAAAAATTAAATTAAACCTCTATTACTATTCTTAATGAAATCAATGATTATATTTGTTTCCTTATGCATTGAATAATTATCATTTATTAGTTTAATTGAATCTGACATATTTGTCTTTGACTTAAAAATAATTCTATATATTTTTTTAATTAAATTTCTAATATCTGGAGGAAAATTTCTTCTTCTTAATCCAATATTATTTATGCCTGCATATTTCAAAGGTTCTCCCATAGCTAGAATATATGGCGGTATATCTTGAACAATTCTATAACCACCACCAATGAAAGAATGAGACCCAATTTTTGTAAATTGGTGGACAGGGGTCATCCCTCCTATTGTAACCCAGCTTCCTATCTCTACATGTCCTCCAACTTGGACCCCATTTGCTAAGATCGTATTATCTCCAACTATGCAATCATGGGCAACATGAACATATGCCATTAATAAACAATCACTACCTATCGTAGTTTCACCACTAGCTTTAGTCCCTTTATTAATTGTGCAAAATTCTCTAATTCTAGTTCTATCACCTATTATTAATTTAGTTTCTTCTCCATCATATTTTAAATCTTGAGGAATTTCACCAATAATAGAGTTCTGAAATATTTGGCAATCCTTACCTATAGATGTATTACTGCAAACTTGAACACCAGGCTTAATAATAGTGCCAGAATTAATTGTGACATTATCTTCAATAATGCAAAAGGAACCTATAGTTACATCCATTTCAATCCTAGCAGAAGGAGAAATTAAAGCTGTTGGATGTATAAAAGATGACATCAACTTTCCCTATCAACAACTGAAGCAAGAATTTCAGCTTCACAAACAATTTCATCATTTACCTTTGCCGTAGCTAAAATTTTACATGTACCCATTCTAAACTTATCTAATCTTGCTTCAAGGAATATTTGATCACCTGGAACTACTGTCTTTTTAAAACGAGAATTACTAATTCCAGAAAAATATATCAATTTTGTTTCAGGGTTTGGAATAGAATTTAATACAAGAAACCCTCCCGCTTGAGCCATTGCTTCTAATATTAAAACTCCTGGCATAATAGGTTGATCTGGAAAATGACCTTGAAAAAAAGGTTCATTGTAAGTTACATTTTTAATTGCCTTTACTTCTTCTGAAGGTTTTACTGATAAGATTCTATCAACTAATAAAAAAGGATATCTATGAGGCATTATTTTTAATATTGATTGAATATTAAATGAATCAAAAGAATCTAAATTATTTTGATTTTGAATTTTTTTTCTATATGACGATTTAATTTTTTTAACTAACTCTACGTTTGCTGCATGCCCACTTTTTGTAGCTATAATATGACCTTTAATAGCTATCCCAAGCAAGGCTAAATCACCTAGTAAATCTAATGTTTTATGTCTAACAGGCTCATTACTAAATCTTAATTTTTTACCATTCAATAATCCATTTTTACTAACAAATACATCCGATTTAATCTTAAATATTTTTTTTAATTTTACTAATTCTTTATCATTAATTTTCCTATCTAAAAAAACTAATGCATTATCTAAGCCTCCTCCCTTTATCAAGCCTAATGAATGTAATTCTTCAATTTCAGAGAAAAAACAGAAAGTCCGCGCGGGAGCAAATTCATTAATAAAATTATTTTCCAATGAATACATTGAGCATGTTGATGAACCTAAAGAAGGATAAGTATAATCAGTCGTAAAAGTAATTCTGAAAGAATCTGCTGGCAAAATATGAATTTCAACGCCTCTATCAGGTTCTATATGGCTAATAGGTCTATCTATTACAAGTTCTTTTCTTCGAACCTTTTGTTCCTTGATACCTGATTTTAAAAGAATATCAACAAATGGTTTTGCACTCCCATCCATAACAGGAGGTTCTTTTTCAGTTAACTCTATTAATATATTATCAATCTGCAAACCAGTGACTGCCGCAAGAATATGCTCTACGGTATGGATTCTGAATCCATCCTGGCCAATAGAAGTTCCTCTTGATATATCAATTACATGATCAATATCAGCTAATATCTCAGGACAACCATCTATATCTAATCTCTTAAATCTAATTCCAGAATTTTCTTTTGCTGGCATAAAATTGATTTTAGAATTAACTCCAGTATGAAGGCCTATTCCTTTTAAACTAACTTTTTTATTAATAGTCTTTTGATAAATTGACTGTTTATATGTTTTATTCAAATCAATCCTAGATTATTTTTTAATATTTTTAATAATATTCGGGAGCCTATTAATAGTTGCTTCCTGTTTGATTCTTTTTTTATGATTTTTTGCGGGAATTCCTGATATCACTTGATTACTCGCTATGGATTTTGTAACTAGTGATTTTCCTGCAATAGTAACATGATCACCAATTTTGATATGACCTACAATTCCTACTTGACCACCTGTTGTAACAGAGTTCCCAATGATAGCACTACCAGCAATTCCTGTTTGCCCTGCTATAATACAATTCTTCCCTAAATTTGCATTATGAGCAATCTGTACTAAATTATCAATAAAAGTATTATCACCAATCTGAGTATCATTGATGGTACCCCTATCAATACAACAATTTGAGCCTATAGATACACCTTCTCCAATTATTACATTCCCAACATGAGGTATTCGTGAATGTTTTCCATTTTCAGTAAATAATCCAAAACCCGAACCTCCAATTACCGTACCTGAATTGATTTCAACTAATTGATCTATTTTAGTATTTTTAACTATGGTAACATTATTGGATATTTTTGAACCTTTACCTACAATAGAATCTTTACCAATATAACACCCATTACCTATAAATACATCCGCAGCAATACAAACATTATCATCAATAACCACGTGATTGCCAATATAAACATTTTTCCCTATCGTAGATTTATCACTTATAATAGCAGAATTACTTATAAAAGGGACAAACATATTATCATTATGAAATAAACTGATTAATTTAGAAAATGCATTAGCTGCATTGTTAACTTTTATTACTGTTTTACCTGACGAAGGAAAATCATGATCACTTTGGATTATAATAGCTGATGCTTTAGTTGTTAGAAAATATTTAAAATATTGTTTCTCATGAATATATGAAATATGTTGATCTTTTCCACTATCAATTCCACATAATCCCTTAATAATTAGCCCTGAATCACCAACAATATCACCATTAACATACTTTGCTATTTTCCTTATTGAATGCACTATTAATTTGTATTTACTGTTTTATTCATTTGTTCTAATACTTCCTCAGTTAAATTATTTGATTCAAGAGCAAAGAGTATACCCCCTGTACCTGCATCAAAAATATAGTCAAAGCCTCTTTCTTTTCCAACAATATCACATGCGTCTGCAAAAGCTTTCAATATAGGTTGCATTAATTGATTTTGAATTTGGACTAACTCACTATTTTGAGGACCTAGTTTTTTCATTCCAAATTCCTGCAATTCTCTTTCCTTTTGAGTTATCTCATTTACTTTTTCTCTTTTTCTCTCTTCACTCATCATAAATTCTTGTTTTTGAAAAGATTGATATAGACTATCCACTTGCTGCTGCAATACTAGATATTCCGCTTCTAATCGTTTTTGTTCCTTCTCCAAATCAACCTGAGCCATGCGAAAGCCTTCATATTGAGTCATTATTTGTTGAGAATCAACATATCCTATTTTTACGTCTCCTAATGCAATATTTATAAATAATAATAAATATACAATAATATATTTTTTCATTTTTTATATCCTTTTCTATTTTAAAATGGCATTCCAAAAATAAAATGATACTGCCAAGGGTCTATATTTGGATTTATTTTATCTATATCAATCCCATAGCCAATATCATAACCTAACATTCCAAGCATTGGCATAAATATTCTTCCACCAAAGCCTATAGATCTATTTAGTTCAAAAATATCAGATTCATTAAAATCACTCCAAACATTACCTGCCTCCATAAAAGCAAGGACATACATTGTAGGATTCTCTGATAATGAAACTCTAAATTCTAAAGAATATTTAAATAAAATATTCCCATAATAAGTTCCAACTGAGTTCTCTTCATATCCTCTAAGCATATTCCCATATGGGATTCCACTTCCACCCATTAAAAATCTACTGGATGGAGGAATTGTAGATAAATTATCGCCTCCCCCCAATGAAGGCAATCCCTTTACTACTCCAATTTTTATATTTTGGAATAATGTAAATTTACTAATATTTGTATTATTTCTTCCATAATTCAATTCATATATAGGAGAAAACCATTTTATATCAAAGACATGCTTATGATAATCCTCATCACCACCCAAGAAATTCCCAGCCAATGTGCTTGTCCATGTAAAAGTTGATCCTGATGTTGGAAATTCCGGATGATTTCTGCGATCTCTAGATATAGTCTGTGATACTGATAATCCTGAATTTGAAAAAAATATAATTGCTTCCATCAAATGTTATATATGAATCAATCCCAGAACCAAAATATAATGGATTTAATAAATTTGATCTTTCTGCAGATAAATATAACTTTTTTTGAAATTGATAATCTCCAATTTCCTCTAAAGTATGGATCTGGCCATTTAAATTTTCTTCCCCATATTAAAGAGCCTCCAATCATTTGCTGATCGAAAGGTAGTCGACTATAAATCGTTTGCCCAGTTTCTTTGTAATAAAACGAACCTCCAACTAAATTAGGGGTATCGAATAACCAGGGTTCCTGAAATTCTATATTAAAAGTTTGGGATACTGTTGCAGATTGATTAGATGCTAATTGATATGAATTTGATAAACCTCTATTGTAAGATACAGATAATAATTGGCCTCTACCTAAAAAATTTGGAAATTGGAATCCTCCTCCTCCAGTAAAACCAGATACCCCAGAATATCCCATTGAAAAATTAGCTTGACCTGATTCTTTTTCTTCTACATCAAATATAATATCAATTTCTTTATCATCCACAGGAACAACATTTGGAATAACATTATTGAAAAAATTTAACATAAATATATCTCTATAGCTTTCTAATAATTTCTTTCGACTGAAAGTATCCCCAGGAAAAACCATCAATTCTCTTCTTATAACATTCTCATATGTTTTATCATTCCCGGAAATAATAATCTTTCTTACTTTAACTAATTCTCCTTCTGATATTAAAAAATTAACATCTAGAGAATCCTCTGAAACAGGAACTATATTAGGAATTGCTCTAAAATGATAATATCCATCATCCATATATAAGGGATTTATTTTTTCACTTAGATAAAATGACAATTCACTTTGATTAAATAAATCTCCTTTAGCAATACCCAATTTGTTATTTAATCTTTCATTGGAATAAATATAATTTCCAACCCAGTTAATATTTCTATAAAAATATTTAGGGCCTTC
>ASPJ01000041.1 GCA_000405805.1 Fidelibacterota bacterium SCGC AAA003-L08 | reverse complement strand
TCCTCCTTAAATAATTTTCCCCTAAATAAATTTAATACTGTTATAACTTTATTGGTGTAACGGTATGTAAAAAATTTATTTTAAAACGAGAAGCTAATTTAGAACTATTATATTTATGTTATGAAAGTTTTTTTTCTATTGAATAGAGAGAGAAATACCTATATCTAAACCTTTTGAGGAATTGACTGTCAACCCTTTTTTGTATGCCAAGCCTATATCAAAATGTATAGGACCATACCAAATTCCTGACCCTACACTTAAACTTGCACCTCTACCTCCTCCTAATCCTATTCCAAATCTAATTGGAAAATGTTTGAATCTGGTTATTTCAGTTCCTAGATTCATCCTCCATGTATCATAGCTTCCTAAGGTTGCAGAAAAACCTGTGCTAAGATCCATTGCAATAATCATATCATTGTTAAAATTTCTAGATATACCTAGCCTAAACACTGATGGGTGTCGAGTTGTGAATGGGTCATTTGAAAAAGTATCAAGTTGTTTATCAGAAATATATTTAGAAGGTACTAAAAAGCCTGAACTATCTGATAATTCAACTACCTGGCTCTCTTCATAAATAAACCCTTCAACATAATCTAATGACTCAACCTTTATAACAGAATATCCATCACTACTAAACAAATCATCAAATTCACTATTAGATAGACTTACAGCATTTACTGAGTCCATAAGAAAATAGTAATAATAATATTCAGATGAATGTAATTGCATTTCTTCAGGCAAAAAATCATGAACACTTTCCTCTAACAATTCTCTAAATGGACTATCTTGCTTCCAATTAATATCCCCAAAAATATTTGTAATTGACATCCCTACCTGATAGCCATCCAGGAAAGGTTCCGTAAGGATTCCAAGATCTAATCCAAAGCCACTTCCTCCAATGCCCTGCTTAAGCAAAAATCCTCCTTTACCATCAAAAGCTGAAGTGTCTGTCATAAAGAAAGCCGAATCGACCATATTAATATCAGTATAATAATAACCTAAAATATGCTTAGCTGTTACGCCTAGATGGATGGATTTAAATTGATTAGAATATGTGATTCCAGTTTCTTGTACCGATTGAATAAATAATGGAATCTCAAAGTTCATCTTCTCATTTATAATATTTCCAAAAAACATAAAATCAAGTAAAAGCGTAGGCATTCCAACCTCAGTATATGTATGAGAACTTGAAGTTAATGCCCAGTTCTTGTAAGATAAATTAAGTACTGGAAAAGGTAGATTAAACTCGGAATTTATAACAAGACCCCCTTCATCAAACAGGGGTTTCAATCTGTCTTTATCATAATAATTGATTGATGTAGAATCAATCATATTGGCATTATTAAGGGTATTTATTAAATCTAATGATAATGCATTATTCCAGAAACTTGCATTGATAGATCCTAAATTCATAGAAAAATCAGATCCATAGGATAAATTTGCTGGATTAATTCCTACACACGAAAATCCTTCTGCTATATTTGTATATGCACCAGACAATCCAAGCATCCTTGCATCTTGGTCATATTGCCCAGAAACTAATGAGAGGCATATTAGAGTTAATAATATATTACTCTTCAGCATCTTCACTTCCAGTAATTATTTGTGAATCCATAACTAATGTCAAAAATGATCTTATTTGCAAGTAATCAATAGTATGAAATGTGACATATCCCGGCAATGTATCTATTGATGTCCTGACATTATTTATTATAGGAGCTATATACAATAAATCATTTGAAGTTAGCCATTTCATTCTAGTTGTGTCCAACAGAATATTATTATAAGTCACCGCTTTATTCATAATAAAACCGTTCTCATCTAAATCAGTTGGGATACCAAGATCAAGAGTTATTAATTTTCCAATGAATGCTGATGAATCAGAACTAGAAGAATTAATAAACTCTGTATAAATATTTTCTCCACTCTCTTCATGATTAACATAAATTGAATCTGGATTATACCATTCCTCAATTAATGTTAAGCATGTATCACTTACTGTTTGTATATCGATATTTCCAGTTACTAATGTATCAAAGCATAATGGGAAAAAACTTTTGTCTGACGTGAGCATATTAAGAGTTGCACCAATAGGCATGCTATTACCAACTTCTATAAACAATTCAGCCTCAATCAATCCATCTTCAATGTTTTCTCGCGTATTCTGATCTAATGATAACTGAGTATTCTCTTGAGGAGAAAATGTAATATCTTCAGGGAAGACTATGGTTAAAGGTCTCACTTCAATTGCAACATCACCCCAAAAAGATTTTCCTGGTTGCAATGAACTTTCTCCATTTAAAACAGCATTTCCACTAACTTCTATTTCATCCCTACTAAACAATGTCTCTATCCTTGCCTCTAACTGGTAATAATCAGTAAAGTTTTTCCCCTGAACTTCCAAGGTATCAGAATAAATAGAAATTATTGTAGTATCAATTCCATCATACCCATTTGGGAATTTTAATTCAGGTTCAACATGTATTTCTATTGGATTTGCGCCATCTGTAACACCTCTTAAATCTAGATTAAGAGTTAAAGGAGCATCTATTTCATTATATATAAATAAATTAAATTGTAATGTTGGAAGTCCAATATTACCAAAGCCTGCAGGAACACTTGCCATATCTATGGGTGGAGTTGTAAAGTCCTTAAGATATACATACAGTTCATCAAACTTCATCGGTGTTGTAGAGATTTCTATAATATCTAGCTTATATTCTTTTCCAAATTCTATTTGAGTATTTTCCGAATCAAAACTGATTTTATTATTAATAACTAATTCCTCAAGAAATCCCGGATTTGGATTTCTTATTTCATGATCAGATAAATCAATTGGCTCATCACTTTCTGTATTGAGAGAAGAACCCTTATCTATCGTTGTTTGATAAACAAATGGTTGTCCATGCTCATTCAAGATATTCTCGATCGATAATTCTATATCAACCGGAGTAAATAGCTCATTTTCAATATTCATTATGATTTTATTTGTATCTGAATGGCTAATATCTTCAATATGCGCCGATACCAATGATATTGATTCGTCTACAGTTATAGATTGGGTTGTTGTTGTTTCACTTTCATAAGCAAGATGCCCTACCATATCATGCATTTCAATATTATCAAATGATATATCTATAGATAGCTGATCATCCGGGCTAGTTATCCAACCGGGAAGATAAAACCAGCATGCATCAGCATTACCATTAATACCACCATCATTCCAAATAACTCTAAAATCATCTGTTTCAACTCCATACTCGTTATCAATCTCTCCAAATGTATCAGAATCCAATCCATCGTTTTCAGGATCAATAAGATTACAGTAGTCTTCAGTCATTGGTGCCATGCATGTACCAGCATCCCATACACCATCAAGAATAGGACATGACACTTCATCTATAGGGATGGGTTGACTAAGACAGTCATCAAAACATATATCTATTTCTTCTATAGGATTAGAAGGTGAATCGCTTGGAATATAAATCTTACATTCTCCATTAGGGACATCACTACCATCATCATTTATTACAATAGAATTCCCAGGCATAATAGTTGATGGAAGTTGCCTAGCTTCATCTTCAACATCAGGTGATTGCATTAAATCGGCAGTTACTAAATCACTATTTCCTGATGATATGTTTTCCAGCGCCAATGTTTCCCAGTCTTCATTGTTTTCATCATTAAATGAAATTTCTAACATAGCAATATCAAAAGGGAATTGATTATCGACCTCCAATGTCAATTCTCCTGATTTAATTCGCAAATAGTCTACACTTATGATATATTCTGATAAATCTTCTAAACCTTCGGTTATAGGTATTTCGTCTAGTGTTATTGTCTCATCATAGCTATCTAAAAAAGCATAGGGCAAGCAGTCACCTATTTCAGTATTACCTGCTAGTGAACTTAGAGTTATAGGGTCTATGTCAAATTCAGGAATTGCAAACCCTTCAGATGAGATATTAAATGATACTTCTTCTGAAACAGGGGCTGTGCCAGGAATAAGAAAAAAAGATTCTTCAATTTTAATTTCACTACTATCCAGAAGTGTAGTTTCTGCACTGATTACAAATGTCTGAGAAAGGGTGTCTATGCCAATTTGATTATCATCGCTACTGATATCAGAAACACTATAAATTTGATCTATCAGTGGAATAGTTAAAGGCAGCTCCCAAGTTGGGGACTCCCATTTTTCAGGATATTCAATATCACAGTTATTAATAAGGAGTAGAAGAAATATTAATTTAATATGTTTAATGAACTTAATAATGATAATCTCTACTAATATCGATATTGATCTGTTTTAAATGGTCCTTGTTTTTTAATACCCGTATATTCAGATTGTTCTTTAGACATAACTGTTAGTTTAGCTCCTAAATGATCTAAATGCAACCGTGCTACTTCTTCATCTAAATCTTTAGATAGGACATTGACTCCATCCAAGACATCTCCATTCCACAAATCAATCTGTGCAAGAACTTGATTTGTAAATGAAGTTGACATTACAAAGGAAGGATGACCTGTAGCATTTCCTAAGTTAACCAACCTGCCTCGAGATAGCAAGATGATTGATTTTCCATCTTTAAATTTAAACTGATCTACCTGAGGTTTTATATTGATCTCATGTATATCAGGATTACCCTCTAAATATGCTACATTAATTTCATCATCAAAGTGGCCTATATTACATAGTATAGCATTGTTCTTCATTTTTTCCATGTGTGCACCATCTATCACATTGTAATTACCAGTGGCTGTAACAAAAATATCTCCACTATCACATATATCATCCATTGTGACTACTGAAAACCCCTCCATTGCAGCCTGCAACGCACATATTGGATCTATTTCAGTGATATAAACCTGTGCCCCATAACCAACCATTGATTGCGCACAACCTTTTCCAACATCACCATATCCACAAATGACTACTTTTTTACCTGCTAACATAATATCAGTCGCTCTTTTAATACCATCAACGAGTGATTCTCTACATCCATACTTATTATCAAATTTAGATTTAGTAACTGAATCATTTACATTTATAGCAGGAAAAGGCAATTTATTATTTTCCATTAATTGATATAATCGATGTACTCCTGTTGTTGTTTCTTCCGAAACTCCTTTTATATCTGGGATTAAATCTTTTCTTTTTTCTAAAATATGAAGTGTTAAATCGCCACCATCATCTAAGAGTAAATTTGGGCCTTTCCCATCAGAAAATAATAAAGTTTTTTCAATACATTCCCAGTATTCATCCTCAGTTTCACCTTTCCATGCAAAAACAGGTATTCCTTTAGCTGCAATTGCTGCAGCTGCATGATCTTGAGTAGAATATATATTGCATGATGACCATCGAACTTCTGCTCCAAGTTCAATGAGTGTTTCAATTAATACAGCTGTTTGAATAGTCATATGTATACAGCCTGTAATTCTTGCTCCTTTTAAGGGTAATGTATTCTTATATTTTTCTCTGATTGCAATTAAACCTGGCATCTCATTTTCGGCCAATAATATTTCTTTATCACCAAAATCAGCTAAACTAATATCAGCAACTTTATAATCTAATTTACTATCAATATTTTCATTCAAAACTATCAATTCCTTATTTTATTTAATATTTCATCAGCCGAATCAATTTTTTCCCAGGGACAATTATCTCTTCCTAAATGTCCATAAGCAGCTAGTCTTTTATAAATAGGTAATTTTAAATCAAGTCTATCTATAATATCATATGGCTTAAAACTATAAACAGATTTAATTGCTTCAGTTATCTTTTTGTCATTAATTTTTCCAGTATTAAATGTATCAACTGATATTGATACTGGTTCTGCAACACCTATACCATATGCTAATTGAACTTCACATCTGTCAGCAATTTTAGATGCTACAATATTCTTTGCTACATATCTAGCCATATAAGCAGCTGATCGATCAACTTTTGAGGGGTCCTTTCCAGAAAATGCTCCTCCACCATGACGAGCATATCCACCATAAGTATCAACTATAATTTTTCTGCCTGTAAGTCCAGTATCACCATGAGGGCCTCCAGTTACAAATTTACCTGTGCCATTAACAGTAAAATTATGGTCATAGTCAATATTGTAATCTTCTAAAACAGGTAGAATAACATGGTCTATCATTTCTTCTTTGATAAAATTTAATTCATTCTCATCATTATCATATATATCTGTCATATCTCTATGTTGAGTAGCCAAAACTACTTTGGTTACTTTTAAAACTTTATGTCCATCATATAAAACAGTAACTTGAGATTTTCCATCTGGGAGTAACCAATTTAAACCATTATCTTCTTTTCGGACATCAGCTAATTTTTTTGACAATCCATGTGCCAGTTGTATTGGTAATGGCATCAGTTCAGGTGTTTCATTGCAAGCAAATCCAAACATTAAGCCTTGATCCCCTGCACCTCCAGTATCAACTCCTTGACCTATATGCGTACTTTGCTTATGAATATGGAGTTGAATATTAGCTGTATCTGCATTGAAGCCATATTCTGTATCATTATACCCTATGTCTTTAATAGATTGCCTAATAATGCTTTCATAATCAGGAGTATCTTTAGTAGTAATTTCACCTGAAACTACGACTAGATTAGTCGTTGTGAGCGTTTCACATGCAACCCTAGCATCCTTATCTTTTTCTAATATTGCATCTAAAATTCCATCAGAGATTTGATCACAAACTTTATCTGGATGTCCTTCTGTTACTGATTCTGATGTAAATAAAAATTGCTTTGACATAAATTTATAATCCTGTTTTAACTAATGTTGGGCCAGCTTCTTCTAAATACTGAATATCTTTACCATATTTTTTAAAATTATCAATAAAATGCTGGGCTAATTTTATTGATTGATCATCATACTCAATTCTATTGTTCCAAGCTTCTCTTGGATTAAGAATTTTAGAATCAATCCCATCTAACGTTTTAGGTATCTGTAATCCAAAGACAACATCACGTTCATATTTAGAATTTTCTATAGATCCATTTAGTATTGAGGTTATAATAGATCGAGTATTTTTAATGCTAATTCTTTTAGCGCCTGATTGAGCAGATCCACCATTCCATCCTGTATTAACTAGATAAACCTTTGATTGGAATTTATCAATTTTCTCCTTCAATAGCTTCGCGTATGTTAATGGGTGTAATGTTAAAAATGGTCCTCCATAACATGGGGAAAATGTTGCCTGGGGTTCTGTAATTCCTCTCTCAGTTCCTGCTACTTTAGCTGTATATCCACTTATAAAATGATACATTGATTGTTCTATGTCTAATTTTGCTACTGGAGGTAAAATTCCATATGCATCACAAGTTAAAAATATAATTGTATCTGGATGTCCTGCTATACTTGGGCTGCCTTTTGCAAAAATAGAATTTTCAATATAATCTAAGGGGTAAGAAACACGGGTATTTTCAGTTTTACTTCCATCATTAAAATCTACTTTATTTGTAATTGGATCCATTACAACATTTTCCAACATTGCTCCATGTCTAATTGCATTATATATATCGGGTTCATCCTCTTTGTCAAGATTGATTGTTTTCGCATAACAACCACCTTCAAAATTAAAAATCCCATCATCTGACCACCCATGTTCATCATCCCCAATCAAGGGGCGATTAGAATCAGTAGAGAGTGTTGTCTTCCCTGTACCACTTAAACCAAAAAATAATGCAGCATTTTTACCATCGTTATCAACATTTGCTGAACAGTGCATAGACAATATTCCTCTTAAAGGAAGATAATAGTGTAGAACTGAGAAAATACCCTTTTTCATCTCTCCTCCATATTCTGTGCCACCTATAATTGCTATTTTCCTCTCTAAATTAAATATAACGAAAGTCTCGGAGTTTAATCCATGCTCCTTATATTTATCATTAGAAATATCCGATGCATTGATAATTGTAAAGTCAGGATTATGTGTTATTAATTCT
>ASPJ01000040.1 GCA_000405805.1 Fidelibacterota bacterium SCGC AAA003-L08 | reverse complement strand
ATTCATTTTCGATTTTACAAGTATATTGCTCTACTATATCTTTCATAAATAACTGTTAATTTGATTCATTATGATTAATTCAATCTTTTTTAAATTTTTAACATTATCAGCTTCATATCTACATACTAACACAGGCTGAGTATTAGATGCTCTTATTAATCCCCAACCATAATCAAATATAATTTTGACTCCATCAATACAATTACATTTATATCTTTGATTAAAATAATCTACTAATTTATTAGTAATTTCGAATTTTTCTTCATCATTATTACATTTAATTCTAATTTCTGGAGATGAATGATATTTTGGAATTTTATCTATAAGTTCAGATAGCTTTTTATTAGAGTTTGATAGTAATTATTTGATTTGGGCTTCAGATATGAATAATGATAATATGCTAGATATATTAGATATAATTGAATTAGTAAATCATATTCTTAATTAGTATTCTTATGGATAATAAATTTTCATATAATATTCATGAATCATTCATGGCAAGAGCACTAGAATTATCAAAGCAAGGAGTTGGATTTGTTTCTCCTAATCCATTGGTTGGATGTGTTGTAGTTAAAAATGGAGAGATAATTGGCGAAGGGTTTCATGAAAAATATGGTGATTTTCATGCCGAAGTTATGGCGTATAAAAATTCTATTAAAGATCCAACGGATTCAACTATGTATATAACCTTAGAACCATGTTGTTTCAAGGGTAAAACTCCCCCTTGTACTAAATTTATTATAGAAAATGGTATAAGAGAAGTATATATTTCAATGGAAGACCCTAATCCTAAGGTCTCAGGTATGGGAATTAGAGAATTAGAACAACGTGGTATTAGGGTCCATCTTGGATTATTGAGAGAAGAATCCAAATGGTTGAATAGGGGATATGTAAAATTAATCACTACAAATAGACCATGGGTTATAGCAAAGGTAGCTCAATCAGAGAATAAGTTTTTAGGATTAGATTCAAACAGTAGAATAGATATTACAGGTGATGAGGCCAAATTTCATTCCCATGAATTAAGAAAAAATGTAGATGCTATTATGGTTGGAAGACAGACGGCATTAATAGATAATCCACAATTAACAGTAAGACATATTAAAGGTAAAAATCCAGCAAGAGTTATTTTAGACACCCACCGAAAATTACCATTGACGTTAAACATATTTAATGATAATGAAACTCATACTATTATCCTCTGCTCAAAAAGAAATTTTGAAAAAAGTAGTACATCATTTGCTAAATATATTCCAATTGAAGAAGATGAAAGTGGTAAATTATCCTTGGGTAATATCCTTGATGTCTTAGGGAAAGAGGGTATAGCTAAAGTTCTCATAGAAGGTGGAGCAGAATTATTAAATTCATTTAAAAAAGAAGATTTGATTGATGAGATGCATATTTATACATCTATGAGTAAATTGGATAATGCTACATTGAGAAATCCTTTAGTAATTGATGATGACTGGAATATTGAAGAAAAATTAAAACTAGGGGATGACAATTTAGTCATAGCAACAAGGAAAACTGAATGTTTACAGGAATTATAGAAGAAACCGGAACGATTATTTCTATTAATGATAAAGATAATAGTAAAGAATTTATTATTTCATTAAAAAATATGTTTAATGATGTTGAAATTGGCCATAGTATATCAGTCAATGGAGTGTGTTTAACTGTTACTGAAATAGCTGCTAATAAAATCAATTTTGATATTATTAATGAAACTTTAGAAAAATCTAATTTAGGCAATTTATCCATTGGTTCTGGAGTAAACCTAGAAAGAGCATTAAGCTTATCTTCGCGATTTAATGGGCATATTCTTCAGGGGCATGTAGAGGCAGTTGGGGTAATAGTCGATTATAAAGAAAGTAAGAAAGAAGTAAAAATGTCTGTTGGAATTGATCCTGGTTTATTAATTTACTGTATACCTAAGGGCTCCATTGCATTTGATGGAATTTCATTAACAATTGCAAAAATTAGTGATAATATTGTAGATATTGCATTAATTCCTCATACATTAGAACATACCAATCTCAGCAATAAACAAATAGGAGATTCAGTAAATATTGAGACGGATATAATAGGTAAGTATATTTATCAATTTATATCTGAAAATGACAATTATGAAGACATAAATTCTGTGTTAATTAAAACTCTAAACAATTTAGGATTAAGTTAATTTGAAAGAAAAATTTAAAGACATTGAAAAGGCAATATTAGAATTCCAAGGGGGGAAAATGCTAATAGTGGTCGATGATGAAGATAGAGAGAATGAAGGTGATTTTATAATAGCAGCAGATAAGGCAACTCCAGATGATATTAATTTTATGATGAAATTCGGGAGAGGCTTGGTATGTATTACTATTGATCAGGAGTGCTCTAAAAGATTAGACTTAAGTCTAATGGTCCAAGATAATACTTCATTACACAATACAAATTTCACAGTAAGTGTAGATGCAGTTAAAAATGTAAGTACTGGAATCTCTGCTAAAGACAGATGGGAAACAGTCCAAGTAATTATCAATAAAAACTCAAAGCCAGATTCACTCTGTAGACCAGGACATATGTTTCCATTAATAGCAAAAGGAGGTGGTGTATTGCAACGTGCAGGACATACAGAAGCATCATTAGATTTAGCCCGATTAGCAGGGCTGAAACCAGCTGCACTTTTAGTTGAAGTTGTTGATGAAGATGGTGAGATGGCAAGAGGAGAAAGATTGAAAGAAATATCTGCAGAGCATAATTTAACTCTTATTACGATTGCAGATTTAATTGAGTATAGAAGAGTGAGAGAAAAATTAGTTGAAGAGATTTCTAATATTTCTTTGCCAAATAAATTTGGGGATTTTTCTTTGAGATTATTCGAAGATACAGTTCATAATGATCATCATATAGCATTAGTAAAAGGAGAAATTAATCCAGATGATAATGTATTAGTAAGAGTGCATTCTCAATGTTTGACTGGTGATATCTTTGGTTCTTATAGATGTGATTGTGGAGAACAATTAGAATCAGCTTTAAATATGATAGAACAAGAGAAAAAAGGAATCCTGGTATATCTTCGGCAAGAGGGAAGAGGAATTGGCTTAAAGGACAAAATCAGAGCTTATAAATTACAGGAAGATGGACTTGATACAGTTGAAGCAAATAAAGAATTAGGATATGCTCCAGATTTAAGGGAATATGGCATTGGAGCTCAAATATTATTAGCCTGTGGTGTTAAAAAAATGATAATTTTAACTAATAATCCGCGTAAGATAATAGGTATAGAAGGTTATGGATTGGAAATAGTAGATAGAATGCCTTTGGAAATTGCCCCTAATTCTGCTAATCAAAAGTATATGTCAACAAAAAGAGATAAACTCGGTCATTTTATTTTAGATGGAAAAAAATAATAGTCAAATAGCTATTGTAGTAAGTGAATTTTACCCTGAGTTAAGTGAATTATTGGTAGATGATTGCGTAAATCAATTGTTGCGCAGCGGAATTAAGAAAAATTCAATATCTATATATAAAGTTTCTGGAGTATTTGAAATTCCAGGTGTAGTTAGTCTTGTGTCAAAACATCACTCTCTTGATGCAATAATAACGTTAGGTGTAGTTATCAAAGGAGAAACTCCTCATTTTGATTTTATTTCAGCATCATGTTCTGATTCTATATCTCAATTAACAATAGAAAATGAGTTTCCAATTACTTTTGGTGTTTTAACAACAAACACATATAAACAAGCTCTAAAGAGAGCTCAAGAAAAAGGTATGGATATAGCTAATACTACAATTTTATCCATTAACACATATAAACACATTAAATCAAAGTAATCTTGATTATTAATTCTTTTAAATCAGTTATATATCTAATATTATTATATTCTATTCTTCACCCTGCTAATTGGGAAAGTATAACATCAAATTTAAATATAACGGATATTGTTGTTGAAGGTAATATAATCTATTCAACTACTAATGGCGGGGTTATAATTATTGATAGAGATCTTGGCACATTAGATATATTAGACTTTGATGATGACATATATCCTTTGGATTTAAAATCTATTTATATTAATTCAAATCAAAACATATTCTTGGGTAGCAATGGACCCATCCCATCTATACAATTATTGGATAATGATTATAGTTCCATCAATACTGTATTTTTAGATGGTATAGAGGGAATAACTGAAATTAATCAAATTATGGAATTTAATGGCAACATTTATGCTATTGCATCAGGATCTGAATTAGATCGTTTTATTGAGTTTAGATTTGATCAAAATCAGAATCTATACTATCAGGCAGTAATAAATAATCTCCCTTTACAAGGTATATCTTCAATATATGAGATAGATATAAATAGTCAGAATGAATTATTTATTACTACTAATAAAGGAGTCATAAAAGGTATAATTGTAGATAGTGAAGTAGATTGGTCTATATATAATGAAATTGATTTAGAAAAATCGTTTTTTATTAATGGCAGCATATTTAATGATATGTTTAAGGAAGAATCTGTTGTTAATATCCAAGGAATTCTAGGCTCTGAAGAGTTTAATATAGCTACAAGTAGAACTTTATATAATGTTTCAGATTTAGATACTATTGAAATCTTTGAATCTCCATATGAATTAGCAGATTTTTCAGACATCTACAGGACTAATGATTTGATTGTATTTTCAATAACAAATATGGGCATTTACACTTTAGATAGAGTTGGTGATACGTTTGTTGAAGATAAATTGTATATTCCCGAAACTATTTTACAAAATAAGTTTACCGCAATAACAGTTACAGAGGATGAGGATGTGATTGCTATCTGTGAAAATGGAGGTGTTATAATATCTGATTTGAGTATTAAAAATTTCGTTCCATATAATAAAAAAAGATACTACCCAGTCGATAACTATCTAGATAATTATATTAATATTTCAAATTTTGATCAAGATCGATTATTCTATGGTTTTTCAAGAAATTATAGATCCGGATTGCAGTCGCCTCTATCAGTCATAGAATCGGATTGGAATTCTATATATTTTACTAATTCAGGGATAACTCCAGATTTAGAAAATACATATAATTCGCCTCTAGTGGAAATTGATTTAGATAATTATCAGTCTACAAACTATGGTATTGGAGATGATATAATTGATGGAATGGATGGTATAGTTAATACTGATTCTGAAAATACAAATTATATGGTCCTTAATTATTTAAATAAGGATAAGAATGGAAATCTGTGGGTTCTTAATCCATATTCAGAACATCATAATAATATAGTGGCTATTCAAACTCATGATAAATCTTGGTATCATCTAAAAGATCCATATGGTTTAGATGTTAATGTTGAAAATAATTCATTATTACCAACATCATTTGATTTTGGACCTGATAATAGAGCATGGTTCTCCTTTAGAAATTATTCTAATCAGAATGATGAGGTTGTATCTAGTGGTGGTATTAAAATTCTTGATTACAATAATACTATTGATAATCCATTGGATGATGAATGGTTAGAACTGGAAAATTCAGATATTCTACCACAAGGAGGGAATACTAATATATGGTCATTAGTATTTTCTAAATATTTAAATGAAGATATTTTATGGATACTAACAAATAGTGGAGTAAAAGGATATATAGTTAAAGGCTTAGAATTAATAGAATATCCTCAAACTTTTTATCAGAATATTTACTTTGATGAATTTGATAGGTTGAAAGTAGACTCTCAAAATAATCTCTGGATTATAACAAGGCATAGCGGTGTAAGAATAATTGCTCAAGACACATCTCCTTGGCCAGATTCTGAAGGAATTACTACTCAAAACAGTCCTATTCTATCAGATATTGTTTATGATATAGCCTTTAATAAGGATAATGGGAAAGTATACTTTGCAACAGAAAAAGGAATATCTATTTTACAATCGCCATTTACCAAAGAACCTGATAATCAAGCAGATAATGAAATTTTATTATCACCTAATCCATTTAAAATTTCTAATAATGATTTATTATCAATCTGGAATCTATTCCCTGGATCCAAAGTGCGCATTATAACATTAAATGGTATAGTCCTGAAAACCTTTCAATTAAGTGATAATGAAAATAAGATTAATAATTGGAATGGTATTATGGATGATGGCAATCATATATCATCAGGGGTGTATTTAATTACTTCCTCACACCCAGATTATCAATCGAGGATTTCAAAACTAGCCGTAATCAGATAATCAAAATAAAAGTACTGTTATTTCTATTTTAATGATTATTTTTTATTCTGTATATTTCAAGATAATAATCAATTATTAAATTGGAGACTTAAGAATGAAAAAATTAATTATTTTAACTTCTTTGTTAATATTTTCTATTAGTTGCGATAGTGATAGTGAAGATGATTCAGAGAAAACATATTCATCTGCTGATGATTTTGTAGGTATATGGAGTAAGACATCAGAAATACGTAAGGATAAAACTTACAGAAATTTCCAAGTTAATTATCTTAGCTTAGAGGATTGTTTTTCTAATCCAGTATATGGGTCATGGGAAGATGCAACTGGTGTTGGAATATGCTATGATACGTCAGATGAGTACAATGTAACTTTAGAAACTATTTGTACAAATTATGGAGCTGAAAATAATCTTTCAGCAACATATATAGGGGATGGAATATGCGAACTTGCTGAAAATACAATAACTGAATGTTGCTCAGGACTACAGTCTGAGACTTTAATTTTCAGGTCAATTGAAAATAGTGACAATGCTAATTTTCTTCAATCAGGTTATGATTCTGATGGAGATTCTTATGCAGAAGAGGGAACCTTTTTTGTAACTAATGATACAACTTTTACATTTAATTACCCAACTACAGGTACTTATAATGGAGTATTTGAGGCATTTGATAGCGGAGTATTATCTGCTTCAGGGACAACAGTTACATTTACAGGGTCATATGGTATTCTTCCTTCTAATTTCAATGAACCATGGAATTGGAGTACTGGTATAGTTACTACAGGAACAAGAACATACATCTATGAATATGTAGGAGAAGAAGCTGACAGTACCAGTGCAGGCAATTAAACTATATAAATCTTTTATATATAAAAAAAGAGGGATTAAATTATAATCCCTCTTTTTATTTTTCTAAGATATTTTTTTAAAATACCCAGTAAGTAAATCTCACATTTAGACTTAAACGTGGATCAATATCATTATCACCATCACTCCACATCTCATATCCTAATCCAGCTGTGACTGAACATTGATTTAAAATAGCTTTTGTTGTGCTTGCTGCGAAAGTTATACATGTTTCAGTAATACAAGTACTATCATCTTCATCAAGATTATTAAATCCATCTTCAGCACCATCTATATTACTAGTATAAATTAGACCTGCGTTTGAGGACCAGTTATAAGA
The DNA here is from genome assembly GCA_000405805.1 of Fidelibacterota bacterium SCGC AAA003-L08. Lineage (GTDB taxonomy): Bacteria > Fidelibacterota > Marinisomatia > SCGC-AAA003-L08 > D37C17 > SCGC-AAA003-L08. The sequence goes on along the minus strand of ASPJ01000040.1, from coordinate 1,226 downwards.
ATGATCTAAGAAATACCAGGCTCCAGCAGTCATTACTCCATCTCCCTCTTCAGTTAAATCTTGTTTTAAATCAAATGAAGCTATGAATTGTTGATTAAGTCCCATAGGCTTTGCATATTTTCCTTCTACTGTAAGATAACCTTTATCTTCATTACCTTCTTCTCGGAGATAATTATTCTCATGTCCAACTTTAAGGCTATATCCTGTAGCTCTATCAGAGATATTATATGCTGAACTATTCAGGACTTTATATATAGTCATGGCAGCGGATGGATCCCCAGAAGCTACAGCTAAATCATTGTAATATGTCTGCATAGCATCATCTTTATATTTACCTTCATAAGTGTCAGCTGCACCAATAACAGTAGCAATTGCAAGAACTGTTTCATCAGATGTATTACCAACAGCATCTGCTATTGCATATGCTTGAGCAACTGGTTTTGCATAGACTACTCTACCATATCCAGCACCAATACCAATTTCTAGATCCATATTATCATCTACATCTTCAGCCCAGGTTCCACCGTAGAAGTCATATGTAGATTCACCAAAAGCAAACATACCTCTATTCCCACCTGCAAGATATTTCTCTGTTGAACCATCCAGTTCTAAATGAAAATTTGTCGTAGCATCAACATCTTCTTCACCAGTGTCAAGCATGTCAAAGTTAAACTCAGCACCATATGAACAGATAGATCCAGGCTTTTGTGAGAAGTAGTCATACTCAGTATCTAAATCTAATTGCATAGCTGTGTTATCTCCCTGTGATACAAATCCAAACAAATCATGACCACGTATTTCTAAGGTTTTATATTCATATTCTGGAATATCATATGAATCATAAACACCTGCGAAGATAAAACCTATTACTAATAAATTAGTAGATTATTTTAATCAAAGATATAAATGTAATTGTATTGATGGAGTCAAAATTATATTTGATTATGGTTGGGGATTAATAAGAGCATCTAATACTCAGCCTGTGTTAGTATGTAGATATGAAGCTGATAATGTTAAAAATTTAAAAAAGATTGAATTAATCATAATGAATCAAATTAACAGTTATTTATGAAAGATATAGTAGAGCAATATACTTGTAAAATCGAAAATGAATTAAAGGGTATTTATGAATCAGGCCCTAAACTTTTAGTTGAACCAATAAATCATGTTTTCTCTGGAAAAGGGAAAAGGATAAGGCCATTATTAACTTTATTTACATCAAAAAC
>ASPJ01000039.1 GCA_000405805.1 Fidelibacterota bacterium SCGC AAA003-L08 | reverse complement strand
AATTAAGTAATATTGGCCTTATTATTGCATGTATAATTGCAGTAACATTAACACATGATTCATTTTATTTTTGGCTTGCAGGAGTATTAATAGGAGTGTTCTCAGGACCCAATCAAACAGCAAGCCGTTCTTTGATGGCTAAATTCATACCAGAAGGAAAAGAAAATGAATTTTTTGGATTCTTTGCTTATTTATATACTCCTTTTATTTATTTCAGATTTTATATTTATCATAAATTCTTTATACTCAGATTCTCCAATATTCCCTTTATGTCTCCTTCTTACTGAAACTGAGTTATTCTCTAACTCCTTATCTCCCACTATCAGCATAATAGGAATTTTCGTTAATTCAGCGTCTCTGATTTTTGCTCCTATTTTTTCATTTCGCTGATCAACATTTACTCTAATATTATTTTTAAAATATAAATCTTTGATATCTAAAGCATAATCAAAGTGTTTCTGTGAAACCGGCAAAATTACAACTTGTTTAGGTGCTAACCAAAGAGGAAAATCACCACCAAAGTGTTCTATTAAAAATCCAATAAATCTTTCATGAGTGCTTAATGGGGCTCTATGTATACATAAAGGAGTTTTCTTTTTGTTATTTTCGTCAATGTAATTTAAATCAAATTGTCGAGGGACAACGAAGTCTACTTGGTTGGTAGCCAAGGTAAATTCTCGACCTATTGCACTCCATACTTGAATATCAATTTTAGGGCCATAAAAAGCAGCTTCATCTTCAACCTCTACAAAATTTAACTTTGCTTCATTTAAAGCCTCCCTCACTGAATTTTCTGTTTTTTTCCAAAGTTTAGGCTCATTAAAATATTTCTTTCCAAGTCCACCCTTGCTATGCAAACTCAATCTCATCTCATATTTTTCAATATTAAATATTTTGAAATAATATAAGTACATATTACAAACTTTAATAAATTCATCTTTAAATTGTTCTTCAGTACAATATATATGGGCATCATTCATCTGCATACTTCGAACTCTCATTAATCCAAATAATTGTCCGGATTTTTCATATCTATAGCATGTACCATATTCAGCTAATCTATAAGGTAAATCTCTATAGCTTTTAGGTGATGCAGCAAATATTTTATGATGATGAGGGCAATTCATAGGTTTTACATAGTAATCTATTCCATCAATATTCATTGCCGGGAACATGGTTTCATGATAATGTTCTAAATGACCTGATTTTTCATATAATTCTCCTTTTGTTAAATGAGGAGTTCTAACTCTCTGATAATCATCATTTCTTTCTGTCTCTTTTGCAAGTTGCTCTAACTCTTCAATCATTATTCCACCATTTGGCAACCACAGAGGGAGCCCTGGACCTATTTCATCATCAAAAACAAAAATTTCCAACTCTCTTCCAATCTTACGATGATCACGTTTCTTTGCCTCTTCTAATCTATATAGATAATCATTCAAATCATCTTTAGTAAACCATGCAGTTCCATAAATTCGTTGAAGCATTTTATTGTTTTCATCACCTCTCCAATAAGCACCTGCAATACTTAATAACTTAAAATGCTTAGTTTTCCCTGTAGAAGGTATATGAGGACCTCTACATAAATCTATGAAATCACCTTGCTGATATGTAGTAATCAAATCAGCAGTTTCAATTTCACTTATAATCTCTACTTTATAATCTTCATTCATTCCCTTAAACATAGTTAAAGCATCAGCTTTAGTTAATTCTTTTCGATGAACTTGTAAATTTTCTTTAGATATTTTTTTCATTGTTTTTTCTAACTGTTGAAGAGAATCATCGTTCATAGGTATATCTAAATCAATATCATAGTAGAAAGTTTCTTTTAATGCAGGCCCAATAGCTATTTTTGCTGATGGATAATTTTCTTTGATAGCCTGTGCAAGTAGGTGTGCAGTACTATGTAATAATATATCATGTGCTGCTGCTGATTTCGAGGTAATAATCTCAATATCTGAATCTTCTGTTAAAGGATAATGCAAATCAATAATTTGATGATTACTCTTTATTGCAATAGAGTCTCTCAATAAACCTTCACCTATTGATTTAGCTATATCATAGCCTGTACTTCCAGAATCAATTTTTTTATGTGTGCCATCAGGCAGCGTAATAACTATTTTATTCATTTGTGCTTGTAGTCGATACTGGATTCGAACCAGCGACCTCCACGATGTCAACGTGGCGCTCTAACCAACTGAGCTAACCGACTATAATCTCCTTATAAAATATTAGTGTCATTAAAAATAAATTTAAAAAATATATTTGATTACTCAATGATATTTTTTGATAAAATATCATAATAATTATTTGAATCTTTTAAAATTTCTACAGCTTTTAAATAATCTGAATCTTCAAACAAACTAACTCTTATCTGTTCACTCTTTCCACCAAGGACCATAGACATTTCTCTTTCTAGACCATTTTTAATCCATCTATAATTGGATGGCTGATGAAACTGATTATCCTTCTCATTAGCATAATATTTATGCAGCTTGTTAACCAATCTCTCATCTTTAGGGTCTCTCCAAAAACATATCTTATCTAAAAAACTACGAGAATTATTAGTGCTTGAGTATGATGATAATTGATTTTCAAGTTTATTCAGTTCTTTTTCCCCTGGTAATAAGTACTCTAATTCATAACCTTTTAGAAAAACTTCAAAATCAGAAATTATTTTATCTGAAATTACAATTGGAATGGAAACAGAAGAATTGTTATGCACATATATTGATGAGAACTTTAAGAATAATTTGTTTCGCCATAGAGCATTTATATAGCTTGACTTCTTTATTCGCTGAGTAATTACATCTGGAGTAATTCCTCCTCCACCAGAAACAATTCTATTATTTTGAAGAGTAGTAAAAGTACTATCTTTTTTATCTAGCCCATCTGTGAAAAAACCATTACCCATATAATCTTGTTTTTGAATTAATCTTCCAGATGGCAAATAATATTTAGCCGTCGTAATCTTTAATGTAGTAGTATCGTTTATATTAAACATACTTTGGACTAGACCTTTCCCAAAAGATTTTTCTCCTACAATAACTCCTCTATCATAATCTTGAATAACTCCTGCGAAGATTTCGCTGGCAGAGGCTGAGCTTTTATTAATTAGAACTGCCATTGGGACTGAAGAATCTATAATTGGTTTAACTCTAGAAGTATATACTTTATTTTGTCTTTCCAACTTGCCTTTTGTTTCTAATAAAACAACATTTCTATCAATTATTTTATCAAGCATATTTAATGCATTTCTTAATAAACCCCCTGAATTTGACCTCAAATCTATAACTAAACCGTTTAATTTAGATGATTCTTTATTCAGTTCAACCAGAGCATCTCTAAAGTACTTTGCTGTATTTTTTGAAAATCTAGTCACTCTAATATAACCGATACCATTATCGTCAATTCCATAGTAAGGAACATCGTTAATTTTAACATCTGCACGAGTAAGTGTAAATTGTAATTTTTCTTTTGTATGTGGTCGTACAACATGAAATATCACTTCGGTACCCATTTCACCTTTAATTAATTTGACAATATCTGAAATTTTCATTCCCTTTGTTTCGGTCGAATCGATAAACATTATTTGATCACCTGTATTCAGCTCCTCTGAATAAGCAGGACTATCTTCAAATACATTCAGTACTGTAAGAGTATCATATATGTTGCCAATTTGAATCCCTACACCACTATATTTTCCAGTTCTAAGCATGTCTAATTTGTCCTTGCTTGAGCCAACTAGTAATTTTGTATATGGATCCAGAGGTTTTAGCATTCCTTTTATACCCGATTTAATCAATTCATCCTCATTAATGGAATCAACATAGGCTTCATTTAATCTATCTAATGAAGTTTCTAAAATATCTAAATAATTATTCTGATCTGCATACAATGATGAAGATAAAATTAAAATAATAAATGCTACTAACATATTAACCCTTTATATTGTTCTTTAATTATATTTTGTATATTGTTTTGTATATTAGAAATAGTATCATCGCCATTAATCATTTTAATTCTCTCTGAATATAAATCAGCTAATTCATCATAGCCTTTTTTCACATTTGAAAGAAATAATTTTCCAACTGCTTCCATTCTATCATTATTGACAACAGATCTTCTTGCAACTGACATGTCTACATCAATATTAATATATATAGTTAAATGCGGGAGAATCCCCTGAGTTGTAACCAAATTAATTTTATTAATCAAGTCTATATCTAAACCTCTGCCATATCCTTGATAGACTACGGTACTATCAATGAAACGATCACAAATCACAAATTCATCTTTAGCTAGCAATGGAAGAATAGTCTCATCTACTAACTGAGCTCTTGAAGCTAAAAATAACAATGTTTCTGAAAATGAATTAATTTTATTATCTCTATCAAGAAGCACCTCTCTAATAACTTCAGAAATATTGTTGCCTCCAGGTTCTCTAATATTATTTATTTTTATTTTATTAGAATCAAACCAATCATTTAATAATTGAATCTGTGTACTTTTCCCTGATCCATCTATACCTTCGAATGTTATTAATTTATTAATCAATTGAATATCCATCTCTTGCAACTATGATTACAAATTCTCCTTTGATTGTAGAAGATTCCAGTTCTTCTAGAACTTTATTAATATAGCCAAAATAATTTTGTTCATATAATTTAGTCATTTCTCTACATACAGAAACTACTCTATTACCAAAATATTTAGATATATCTAATAAAGTTTTGATTATTCTATTAGGAGATTCAAAAATAATAATAGAACAATTCATTGTCTCTAAATATTCTAATTTTGTTTTTCGACCTTTTTTCTTTGGTAGGAAACCCTCAAAATAAAAACAATCAGAGGGTAGTCCCGATATTGATAATGCTGCAGTTATAGAACTAGGACCTGGCACAGTAACAACATCAATATTATTTTTTCTTGCGGCATTAATCACTCTATAACCTGGGTCACTTATACATGGAGTTCCTGCATCTGATATCAAAGCAATATCATTGCCTTGTTTTAAAAGTATAATGAGTTTTTCAAATTTAGCATTTTCATTTTTATCATGATATGAAATACATTTTTTATCTATAGAATGTTTATTTAGAATTTTTGACGATACTCTTGTATCTTCAGCAGCTATAATGTGAACAGATGACAATATTTCAATAGCCCTTGGACTCAAATCACTCAAATTTCCAATAGGAGATGCTACAACATATAAAAGGCCTGTTTTCAACGCAATGTTTCTTTAACACATTTTGAAATAATATCAATAGCTATATCAATATCTTCTGATTTAACATTAAGATGTGGTCTAAACCTAATAGATTGATCTCCAGAAACTAAAATTAATAAATTATTTTCCATTAATCTACTCCATACCTCATCTCTCTCTGTCCCTGATGGTAAATCAAATGCAGCAAATAAACCTAACCCCCTTGCATTGCTAATATAACCTGGAAACTCTTCTGATAAATCATGCAATTTAGACTGCAGATATAATCCTTGTTTCTCAGCATTTACAACTAAATTTTCTTGTTTAATAATATCTAAAATAATTTTAAATCGAACCATGTCAGTCAAATTTCCACCAAAAGTAGAATTAATTCTGCTTGATTCTTTAAAAACATTTTTATCTACTTCATCTATTCTATCACCTGCAAGAGCTCCACAAACTTGAGTTTTCTTTCCAAAAGCAAGAATATCAGGCTTTATTGAATAATGTTCATGACACCACATTTTTCCCGTTATACCAATACCTGTCTGGACTTCATCAAAAATCAATAATATCTCTTCCTGATCACATATATCTCTTAGTTTAATAAAAAATTCATCTCGAAACTGATTATCTCCACCTTCTCCTTGAATAGGTTCTATAATTAAAGCGGCTATATCATCTGGATTTTTTTGTATAGCTTCATGTATTTGCCTAATCGCTAAATCTTCTTTTTGTTTCACATCCTTAATAACATCCTCTGTAAGAGGAAATGATAAAAAGGGGTTATCTACTCTAGGCCAATTAAATTTAGGGAAATACATTGTTTTTCTTGGGTCAGATGTATTTGTTAAAGACAAAGTATAACCAGATCTACCATGAAATGCTTGTTTAAAATGAATTATTTGAGAACCTTTATTCTGACCTTTCCCATTTTCAATATTTTTTCTAACTTTCCAGTCAAAAGCAATTTTAAGTGCATTCTCAACAGCGAGAGATCCACCTTCAATAAAAAATGCATGTTTTAAATATGATGGAATAGCAGTTTCATTGAAAGTATTGACAAAATCTGCATAATAAGTATTATATACATCTGATAGAGTAGGTTTAAACAATGCAGACTTTGAGAGCAAATCTATATTTGATAAGATTGTAGGATGATTGTACCCCACTGAACCAGAAGCAAACATAGAAAACATATCTAAATATTCTTTTCCTGTCACTCCATCGACAAGCCATGAACCATGGCTGTTTTCTAAATCCATTATTGGATCAAAACCATCAGCTAATATATTTTTACTTAATACATCTCTTACATTTTTAGGATTGATTTTCAATATTATTCTCCGATTCTATAGTTCAAATTTTATTCCTTGAGCTAACGGTAAATCACTACCCCAATTAATTGTATTCGTTTGTCTTCTCATATAAGCTTTCCAAGAATCTGAACCTGATTCTCTTCCTCCACCAGTTTCTTTTTCTCCGCCAAAAGCACCACCTATTTCAGCCCCTGATGTTCCAATATTAACATTAGCTATACCACAATCACTACCTCTGTGAGATAAAAAAGTTTCAGCATTTATAATATTAGAAGTAAAAATAGAGGATGATAAACCTTGAGGAACATCATTATGCATATTGATAGCTTCTTCTATCGTATTGTATTCTATAACATATAATATAGGTGCGAATGTTTCCTCCTGTACAATATTATAATTATTTTTTACTTTTGCAATCACAGGGTCTACAAAATATCCCTCCTTATCTAGTCTCTTTCCACCACAAATAATTTCGCCACCTTCTTCTTTTATTTTAATAATAGCATTTTCATAATCCTTGATTGCGCCTTCATCAATAAGCGGCCCCATTAAAGTATTCTTGTCCAAAGAGTCACCTATACGCACTTGTTTATATGCATTAGCTAATTTATCAGTAAAGTCATTAATCATTGATGAATGAACAAAAACTCGTCGTGTAGAAGTACAACGTTGACCTGTAGTACCTACAGCGCCAAAAACAATTCCAGGGATAGCAATATCCATATTGCTATCTTTATCTACTATTATACCATTATTACCACCAAGCTCAAGAATTGTTTTCCCTAATCTCGCACCTACTTTCTGAGCAATAATTTTTCCCATTCGAGTTGAACCTGTAGCTGAAATCAATGGTACATCTCCATCATTAACCATCTGATCTCCAACATCTGACCCTCTGCCAATTATAAGATTAAAAATTCCCTTATATCCGTTTTCTTTCAAAACTTCATTGCATATATTCTGAACGGCTATTGCACATAGTGGAGTCTTTGATGAAGGCTTCCAGACTACAATATCACCACAAACTGCTGCAATAAAAGCATTCCAGGCCCATACAGCCATTGGGAAGTTAAATGCTGTAATAACTCCTACAACACCTAATGGATGCCATTGTTCATACATTCGATGATTTGGACGCTCTGAATGCATTGTAAGTCCATAAAGTTGTCTTGATAAACCAACTGCAAAATCTGCCAAATCAATCATCTCTTGAACTTCCCCATCTCCCTCAGTTTTTATCTTACCCATTTCATAAGATATTAAACTACCTAAGTAGTCTTTGTTTTCTCTTAGCTTTAAAGAAATTTGATAAACAAGGTCTCCTCTTTTTGGAGCCGGAACCATTTTCCACTGTTTAAAAGCTTCCATTGAACTTTGCATGATTTTAGCATATTCTTCTGATCCAGCTAATTGAATCTGAGATATTTCTTCTCCTAAAGAAGGATTGAAAGATGCTATTGTATTATTTGCAGAACAATCCATCCATTCTTCTCCTCCAACACAGGCTCCACTATTTATTTCCTTTATACCTAATAATTGTAAATCCATAAAAACTCCTTAATTATCAATTTTTTTCAACTGTAGAATTATTACTATCTTTTATATAAAAATAAAAAAACAGCGTTATTATTACTGCTCCTAAACACCATAAAGTCCCATAATAATATTGAGGTTGACTAAATTGAATCATATCGTCAAACCTACCAATAAGCAGCGATATTCTCCCTATAACAGTAAATCCAAATGATGCCCCAAAAGATACCATTAAAAAATATATTCCCACTTTACCTATTTTCCCAATAGCACCTTCATGCTTCTTAGAAAAGAAAAAATAGACTAAAGCAGCAATTGTTCCTAAAAGTAAAATTACACTACTTATAAAAGATCCTACACTATCATATACAAAAGGATCTTTAATAACCTGTCCATAAATATCTGAATTTAAATAGGCATATGCTCTTAATCCTGCAAAAACACCTACAATATATGCAATTGAAAAACGTGCAAGCCAATAGAGTTTAGGAACCAGTCGAGTAAGCATCAAAAGACCTAAAATAAGAGGAATAATATATTTAAATTCAGGGCTAACAGATGGATCGTCAGGAAATAAACGATTAATTAAATTAGGATCTATAACTTGCCAATAAGCAATTACAACACCCCAGCCTGCAGATGTACCTACAAATAAATGTTCAGCTATTTTATATAAAGGATTCTCTTTAAAGAGAAAACTTAAAATAGACAGAGTTAAAAAAGCGGCTAGCCATGCTCCTATGATTTCAGTTAATAGCATTAATTTTTCCTTTTACCTAACATGAAATATGAAACGTTACCAATCATTATCAATAATATAATTAAAATATGTACATATGATTGAGAAGTCATTCTTTGATGAGCTTTGCCTGGCTCTCCAACTAGAGCTTCATAACTTGCTGCTCCAGTAGCACCTTGGATTATCCCTGTTAATTGAGCAGCATCATTTTTCCCAACATATGGCAACAATTCTGTTACCTGAACTGCGGTGACTCCCGTTGATA
>ASPJ01000038.1 GCA_000405805.1 Fidelibacterota bacterium SCGC AAA003-L08 | reverse complement strand
GATAAATCAAACTGCCTATATGTTCCAACCCACAAATACCCAGTAGTATCATATATTTTATCATCACTATCACCCCAGGTAAGACCAGCATCTAAACTTCTATATATTTTATATCCTTCAAAATCTGAATAACCAGTAACAACATCTCTAGAGTACTTTGATGAAGTAGTCCATTTTAAAGTTGCCTCAGAATGATCGAAATCTGGAATAACAATGGGCTTAGAAGGAGGAGTAAACCCTTGGTAATTAGAATTATACATCACCTGCGCAAACTTGGCATTATTAATTAAATCTTCTTTATCCTGCCCAAATATAATACAAAAAGAAAAGGGAACCTCCTCACCAACAGCAAGATCAAAAGGGCCACAGCTAAAAATAAGTACACAATCTAGTCCAAATGGATCCTGGTCACCTGCTACCTCCATCAAACCATCTAAAGAATCAAAGTGGGGATTAAGATCTAAAGGCAAATCATCTCCTGGAGATGCAGTATGAAAGAACCATTGCTTCTCAGAATCACTCAGATTAGTAGTATCTCCAGACATAATCTTATACATAATAGATTCTTTATTCATTGCTTGAGGACAACCATCCCTTCCAGAAAAACAGCTAAACGGATTCTCTCGTACAACTACCCCAGGTCTATTTAACCAATCAAACCAGTGCCAATCAGTCATTTTTAAAGGCTCTCCTGTATAAATATCAAAGGTTCCATTCTTATCTAAGTCAATATTTTCTGTTGCCACTGGAGTATCAAGTAATTGTGCTGCAACTATACCTAAGTCAGACCCACTAGCACCACCACTAATACCATCATAGTCATATACCAATGCCATGCTTATTCTAAGACTGTCATCATTAACTGTAAATCGTTCCCAGTAGTACTCCATAAAATCATCATTATTTGTATGATAAGAAACATCTCCATTAATATTATATGTTAAAACATCAGCATCCATATAGAATCCTAAGAAAACATCCTTATAATCAAATCCCTGACCACGATTAAGCCGAGTCCCGTCTGGCATTACCATCCCTTGATGATACTCTCCATTCTCATCATAATAAGCACCACTCTCATTTATAACTTTAACTGTAAAAAATAATATATCTTCAGCATATGCTACACCATACGAATGACCCATAGCTTTTACATGAAGACCCAATGGATAACCTGTTTGGAGAAATGTATTATCTTGAACTTGATTACCTAAACTAGACCACCTATCATCAAATTCCATATATATATCTGTATCAGAAACATGTCTGCTTTGACTCTCAACCCAACACGCCTGATTGGAACGCTTACCATCACAGAGAGAAGCATCAATACCTACCTCATCCCAAACACTAGGATTATCTCCATAATAATCCTTTGCAAACCATCCTGGCCAAAAAGGTTCATTCACTCCTGTCTCAGAATTATATATAACTGGCCATGTTTCACTTCTATCACTATGAGATAATATTGGATAAGTATCGCCTTCATCTGTTACAAAGGATGTACCAAAAATATCTCCAGCACTAACTTGAGTTGAATGAGAATTTATTCTAGAATTTGTAGTTGCTTGCCAGTTAGTATTAATCCGAGGATCAGTTAATGCATGCCATGATTCAGCTGTATTATCACCATAAAACTCATAGACATCATCATCTGTCCACTCTTCTCGATCATCACCATAATCATAGTAATCATAATCTGTTAGTCTCTCTATAAATTTAGGTCTAATAGCCCATGGATAAGCCAAACCTATCCGTGAAGATGATTTTTCAAGATCAATCTGTTCATATTTATTCATAGCAATACATACACGACCTCCATCCTCATCAACCCACCATTGATTCTTTGCATCAAAATCTTCCAAATTTTCGACTTCTTCACCAATTGAACCTTTATCATCTATTATATCAAAAACAATAGTCTCATAATAAGACCAATCATCGTATGCCCCCTCTGAACATAAAAGTTCTAAATTATTTGTATTAGATTGAATAGTAGATAATNCATCGCTATTATCTAACCATGAATAATCAGATGAATATTTATGACCTGCAATCCCAGCTATAAAGGATACTCTTGGTAGATAAGTATACTCACCCCAGAGCCCTGCTGGAAAATTTGTCCATTCTATAAAATTCCCATAATTTTGCGTTGCTGTTTTAGCTTTACCTGCAACCAAATATCCTTTTGCTCTATCATTTAGAGGGTTTGAGGGAAGAGCATTATCTCCAATTTTATTTAATGAATTATCTATTTTATAATTATTTAACTCTTCATTAAATAGTAAACTAATAAATAAAATTATTAATAATATTATTCTAGCCACTAATTACAATATTCACCATTAACACAATATCAAGGATATCTATAATACCATCACTATTAACATCAGCTGCACATTGCTGCTCTGCTGTAGGGTCCATAATAAAACCCATTGCAATATTAATAGTCTGAACAATATCTAATATATCTACAATACCATCACTATTAAGATCAGCCGTTGCACATGAAGCTGAAAGCTCTATATAGCCTGTACGGGAATCATTTGCTCTATGTGTAGTCCAATAACCTTCGTCACTACCATTACTTTTAACATCAAAGGCCTCTACTCCAAGAGTAGATCCTGCAAATAATTCTAAATCATTATCTCCATCAAGATCTAGTATATGTGGAGATGAAGCATATGAAAAATCACCTGTAATAGGGAAATACATAATATCCGTACCATCTAAATGATATGCCAATATTGAACCTGTTTCATTAGTAGATACCACTTCAGGAGAACCATCATTGTCTAAATCTGAAAACGCAATTGATCCAACAACATTACTACCTGTATCTTTTGGCCAACCAGGCAGAGCATTTCCACTCTGATCAACACCATAGATATAGCCATCTTCAGAACCAAAAAAGATTCCAACACCATTATCTGTAGATACTGCTGAAGGTGATGTAAATACATTTCCACCAGTCTCTATACTAAATACTAATTCACCATTATCATCCAAACAATACATGTTATCATCTTTAGAACCTGCGCATATCAATATACCATTGCCAGTATTAATAATTGATGGGGCACTTTGAATTTTATCTCCAGTTGTGTATGTCCATGCAATAGTACCGTCATCATGCATTAAATGAATATTGTCACTATCACTACCAAATACAATATCATCTTTTCCATTATTATTAAAATCATGCAAGGCAACTCCAACTATCATTCTTTCTCCTACATCAACAGGGAATCCAGATACTGCACTACCATCGTGATTTACTGCATAAATTTTCTTTCCGCTGGATGAATAGCCTGGAACAACTACTTCAAGCTCTGAGTCTGAGTCTAATTGACCTATTGCTGGAGTACCCATTAGCCAACTTCCTGCATCATAATCAAACTTTAATCCATTTCTATCAAAAGCATATAAATGTTTACTCTTAGAACTCACTACTATATCCATATAACCATCAGCATCTATATCTGCAGTAGCTAAAGAACCCCATATCTGATCACCTGTATCAAACGGGAATATATCAGATATCTCTTCAACACCATTAGAATCATATTTATGAACAACTCCTAAATAATCACCTACAAATACTTCTTTTGAACCATCATTGTCAATATCCACAACTACTGGAGAACCTTTAACTTGACCCGATAAATCTAATGGGAAGTTTTGTTGACTTAAGGATACATCTATTGGATATGTAAATTCTTTGAAATAATCATTGTCACCAACTAATTCAAGCATGATATTTGTACTTGTTATTTGATGATCAATAGGAATAGTAACTATAGCTGAAATTGTAGTATTCTCTCCTACATTTAAATTTTCCAAAGGAATATCTAAAAAATCATCTTCCCATATTAAAGGATATAATCCATTATCGTATAATGACATAGTAATATTATTTGAATTTGCATTAAATGAATTATTAGATATCTCAATATCTAAATTAATAGTTTCTCCTGGATTAACAATATCATCATTATCCCCGCTGCTAATCATACTATTAAAAGTAGCAGCCATAATTAATGAATTTTCCATGTTATATATCATTTCTTCTATTATACTATTTGCGAAACTAGGAAACGAGGCGGAATAACCAGCTTCTTTATAATGCACTTTCATATCATGATCAATATATACTGTGCTTGGGAAAGCACTATCTGTATTAAACATATTAAACATCGGATACCCTGAGTCATCAATAATAAGAGGTATTCCTGAAGTTCCTAAATTACCCCATTGAGTACAAGAATAAGGCTGATTTAAATCTGACAACGCAACGATTCCAACAAAATGTTCATAGTCTGCCCAATTTTCCAACACATCATCAAAATACGGAATTAAAGAATAGCAAGGACCACACCATGTTGCAGACATATCAATTAATATAATATGATAATTACCACCATTTAAATTTCCATTATAATCAGCTAGTTTTATTTCTCCATCACCATCTGGATCAAGATCATGACCATAACATATTTCAAACGTTTTATTCTGATCAATTATATTAACTTCATCTCCAACTTGGTATGCAAATAATAATTGAGTTATAATTAGTATAATTAATAGTTTAGTTTTCTTATAAATCATTGTTTACCTCAAAATAATGTTAATGTTTCTGAATCGCTATTTTCTTTCAGCTCTTTGGCTTTCGGTTCTACAAACTTAAATCCACTCATATTTTTATGTTTCAATATCTTATTACCAAGAGCCTTCCAGCCTTTGACATCTATAAAATTATTTACATTAATTTCTTTTTCTCTTTTATCACCATTATTTAATCTATAATTGAATGTTAAAAATGGAAAACTATGCAAAGATATATTGATTAACTTCGATGCTCTTTCATTTGAAATAAATGTAAATGGTGTATTTAATGTTGTTGTTTCTATCTTAAACCTCTTTAAATAATATGATTTAGTTTTACCATCGAAATGTAATACGGAAATAACATTATCAACATTAAATTTATCAATTGATAATATTTCGTCTGATTTATATCTATTAGTGATTTCAAAATCAGTCATATGATAAGTGCCATCTTTATTTATAATAAAAATATAATCATTAGTATTAAAGCTTCCTAGGTACTGGCCTCTCTCATCATGATTTAATTTGCCTATTATATTATCAAACCATATCTTCCTGCCACCTAAAGTGGAAGATCCAATTTCTTTCCGACTAATACTTCTAACAGGATATTTCGTAAGAATATTACCTTTGGAATTTCTTGACTTAATGAATATAGATTCAAAATCATAAACAAATTCCTTCTTTCTGGCTTTTGATGTATGATGCAGAAATATATTGACCACTTCAGACTCACTATTTGGGTTAGAAGTGAAGTATAATAGTTTTGATTTTTCAGATCCTTGAGTTAAATCGTACTCCCTATTTACAATTGCTGATAAAACAGAGAACCTTTTAACATAAGCAAACTTATTATTTCCATCTTTATAAATTACATTATAAACCATGTGAGGATTGTTCTTTCTCCATACATCTATATGAATTATACCTTTGCCCACATATTGTTTATTCTCTATTGGGGTAATAATAAATTTCCCATCATCTTTAAAAACAATAATATTATCAATATCAGAGCAATCCTTAACATACTCTTCACTCTTTATGTCATACCCTATAAAACCCTCTTTTCTATTAACATATAATTTTTTATTGGTAGCAACGACCCTTCTAACTGATACTGAATCAAAAGTACTTATAATAGTTTTTCTTTTATATAATTCACCATATTTATCTAATAAAAAATTAAAATATCGAATTACATACTCATTTAAATGATTTAGATTATTATTAATTTCATCTAATTCGATATCAATTTTCTGTATGTGCTTTTGATTATTACTCTCATCATATTTACTTATTCTCTTTATTTTAATTTCCGTAAGCTTAATAATATCGTCGCTTGTTATTTCTTTTCTCAAGTTATCTTTAAACGGTTCTAACCCTTTCTCTATCACTTCTAAAACAGATTCCCATGTATCACAGTCTTCAATTTTTCTATATATTTTATGTTTTATAAATAATCTTTCTAAATTAGCAAAATGCCATTTCTCTTTCTGAATTTTTTTATCCCATTCTAATTCTTTCTTAAGGATGCTAACAGTTCTTTCTGTAGAGAGCCTAAGAAAATCATTAACATTTAAAAATTCAGGTTTATTATTATTTATAACACAACAATTTGGAGAAATTGATATTTCGCAATTTGTAAATCCATATAAAGCTTCTATGGTTACATCTGGAGACACCCCTTGGCTTAGATGAATAATTATATTAACATTTTCAGCTGTATTATCTTCAATTTTTTTGATTTTAATTTTACCAAGATTGTTTGCTTTAAGAATTGACTCAATTAATGATTGTGTAGTTGTACTATATGGAACACTTGTTATGGATAATGTTTTTTTATCAATAACCTCTATAACAGATCTAAGCCTAATCCTTCCCCCTTTTTGACCATTATTATAATTTGAAAAATCTCCTAATCCACCTGATAAAAAATCTGGATAAATCTTGAAACTCTTATCTTCCAGTATTGCAATTGAAGCTTTAATTAATTCATTGAAATTATGGGGCATTATTTTTGTAGATAAGCCAACAGCTATTCCCTCTGCTCCAGAGGCAAGTAATAAAGGGAATTTTACAGGCAGTTCAATAGGTTCTTGCTTACGCCCATCATAAGATAATGACCAATCTGTAATTTTATTATTAAACAAAACATCATTTGCAAAAGCACTTAATCGTGCTTCTATATACCTAGGTGCTGCAGCCTTATCACCACTATTAATATCGCCCCAGTTTCCTTGCGTATCTATAAGTAAATTCTTTTGCCCTATATTAACCAGGGCATCTCCTATAGATTGATCTCCATGAGGATGGTATTGCATGGTTTGTCCAATAATATTAGCTACCTTATGAAACCTCCCATCATCCATATTTTTCATTGAATATAGAATTCTTCTTTGAACAGGTTTCAATCCATCAGAATATTTAGGAATAGCTCTTTCTAAAATTACATAAGAAGCATATTCTAAAAACCAGCCTTCATATAAGTTTGATAATTTATTTTTATCATTCATGCTGTTCTTTTACATCATCCTCAATAATTAAATTTTCAATAATAAAGATCTGCCTCTCAGGAGTATTCTTTCCCATATAATACTGTAATGTTTCAGAAATTGATATATCCTCATCAAGTTTAACTAATTCTAATTTTATATCTTCTCCTATAAATTGTTTAAACTCACTTGGAGATATTTCCCCTAAACCCTTAAATCTTGTTATCTCAACTTTTCCATCTAAACTATTAATAGCATTATTTTTTTCAATATTTGAATAAGCATATATAGTTTTCTTCTTGTTTCTTACTCTAAAAAGTGGGGTTTCAAGTATGTAGATATGCTTGTCTTTTACAAGTCCAGGATAATATTGAAGGAAGAAAGTTAACAATAATAATCTTATATGCATGCCATCAACATCTGCATCAGTAGCTATTACAATTTTATTGTATCTTAATTCTGCTAAATCATTATCAACATTTAATGCATTGTGTAATAAATTGAATTCTTCATTTTCATATACTATTTTTTTTGATAACCCAAAACTATTTAGAGGTTTTCCTCTAAGACTAAATACAGCTTGAGTAGTTACATCTCGAGACTTAGTAATAGAACCACTTGCTGAGTCACCCTCAGTTATGAAAATAGTTGTTTTTTCTCGATTACTATCTATATCTTTTTTATCATTATAATGAAATTTACAATCTCTTAATTTTTTATTATGCAAATTAGCTGCTTTGTTTTTTTTCTTAGCCAGTTTTCGTATAGTCGTAAGTTCTTTTCTTTCCTTTTGTGTCTGCAGAATTTTAGATAGTAACAAACTGGCTATTTCAGAATTTTTATGTAAAAAATTATTTAATTCATTTTTAATAAAATCATTAACAAAGGTTCTAATAGTTGGTCCATCCGGCCCCATTTCAGTAGATCCTAACTTTGTTTTAGTTTGAGATTCAAAAATTGGATTCTCTACCCTCAAACTAATACAAAAAATTATTGAGCCTCTAATATCTGAAGCTTCAAAATCTTTGCTATAGAAATCTCGAATAGTTTTTACAATTGATTCTTTAGATGCAGTAAGATGACTTCCTCCCAGTAGAGTATTTTGACCATTAACAAACGTATAATAATCTTCACTATAATTATCACTATGTGTCATAGCAATTTCAATATCGTCCCCTAATAAACGAATAATTGGATAACGCAGTTTTTCATTTGAAGATTTCTGATTTAATAAATCTAGCAACCCATTTTTCGAAGATATTCTTGATCCATTAAAATTAATTTTAAAACCTGGATTTAGATATGCATAGTTCCATAACAATAATTTGATATGATTTAAGATAAATGAATAATTGCTAAAAATATCCTCATCTGGCGTAAATTGAATTTCAGTCCCATTTTCTTCTGAATCAGAATTTCTAATATCATAATCATTTAATAATATACCTTTGGAAAATTCTGCAAGCTTTTCTTTTCCATCTCTAATTGATTTAACAATAAATTTTGAAGACAATGCGTTTACTGCCTTAGATCCAACTCCATTTAACCCAACAGATTTTTTGAATACTTTGCTATCATATTTTCCCCCAGTATTAATTTTAGAAACACAGTCAACAGTTTTTCCTAAAGGGATACCTCTTCCAAAATCTCTAATTCTAACATTTTTATCATCAACAGTTATTTCTAAATTAGTTCCATAACCCATTATAAATTCATCTATACAATTATCAATAGTTTCTTTGATTAAAACATAAATGCCATCATCAAATTCTGATCCATTACCTAACTTGCCAATATACATGCCAGGTCTAGTACGTATATGCTCCTGCCATTCCAAAGACTGGATTGAAGATTCATCATATTTTATTTTATCATTCATAAAAATTACTTAATCTAAATTTTTCAATAAAATCAGGGCTCAAATATGCATTGTGTAATAGAATATCATTAAACTGGTTTTTCCCAGACGGATTATCTTTGATAAATTTATCATAAATTTCTTTTAATTTAAAATATCCAATTATAGTAAAATTAATTTCCAGCGGATTTTCTATTAACTCTGAAAACATTAATTTAATTTCATTTTCATTGTAAATAGTTAAATTAACTATTTCATTTATAATTTCATCTTTATCTTTCTTTTCTATATAATAATTATGAAACATCATGTTTTTAATAATTAAATTTAAAACGTTATCTAAATGGGCTAGAGCATATAAACTATTTTGATCCTCCCCATATCCCTTATCTGTATATATATATTCTGCAAATAACCCCCATCCAAAATTAGTATATTTATCAACAATTATATTGCTAATTAATTTCTGCTCTGAGCG
>ASPJ01000037.1 GCA_000405805.1 Fidelibacterota bacterium SCGC AAA003-L08 | reverse complement strand
AAATAGGCCATATTAAAACAAATTTGAAAATTAAATGCGGGATATCTAATCTCTTAGGGATATCTCCAACATTAGGATTTGATTATTCAGGAGAAATGTGGGATAGCTTCCGATTCAAATTAAATTATGGAGTTGCTTTTGGTAGTGTTCATGATGGGATGAGTCATATATTTACGTGGACATTTATTAATTAATATGAAGAAAATATTATTAATTTTAACTATATCTTTAAATTGGGCTATTGGAATTCAAGGTTTGGACTTGCCAAATACAGCTCAGTCATTGGCATTATCAAATACAGGAATAGCCTCGCCATTAAATAGTTCTATTAATTCATCATATAATCCTGATAATAATTTTGTTTCTTTTTCATCCAATTATTGGTTTGAAGGCGTATCGGGGAAGTCTATATTAAATAAATTTGGACGGCATGAAATATCTTTAAATACATTTGATTCAGATGATTTAGAACTATGGGGTGAAAATCCTGGTTCTAAACCATTGGGAAAATTTGGATTGCAATTTTATTCATTATCATATAAGTATTTGCTTAGCCAATCTTCGAAACAGAATTTGGGGATCAAAGTAAAGTCTGTATATTCAAAGTTATATACCGAATATATATATGGATTAGTATTTGATATAGGAATAGAACAAAATATTAATAAATATTTTAATTTAGGATTATCAATTAAAAATATTGGCCATATTGAGTCGGACTTAAATATCTCTAACTTGCCGACTGAATATGGAGTAGGATTATCTATTAATTATGAACCTTTAAACATAATATTATTATCAGATTTTTTATATAATGATATTAAAAAGGAAATTTTTAAAATTGGAATTATAACAAATTTTAATTTTTTAAATATTTACAGTTCATTCAATAAATTTTCAACTAATCAATATATATCTGCAGGTTTCCAGATGAGATATAAAAATATATCATGTTCTTATGGGATTTTATTTCAAGAAGTAAAAACTTTAGGTATTCCTCAATCATTCCAAATAAGTTTATATTATTAGATGAAATATAGATTCATTTCAAGATATCTCTATTTAATTGTTTTGAATATCTTACTATCGTTAAATCCTCAGACAAAAGAGGAATTTCCTATTAGTCTTTATATTAATCCTGAGGAATATATTCCAACAGATAGCTTGTTGAATTTTGAAGAGTTTGGATATGAAATTCAAGATCCCATTGAAAAAAGCAAATATTATTTTCTTGTTGCACACTTATTCAATCAAAAAATAATAGAATTAAATGTACGTACTGATAATATTATTGAAGAAATATCGAGCTTAATCAAATCATATGAAAAAAAATTATTAAAGAATCATTATTCTGTAAACTATGATTTACCTATCTTTGATTATGAATATAAATATATCAAGTTTTCAGATAAAGCAGTAATTAAGAAAGTTTTTTATAAACAGGCAAGTGCATTAAAAAATCAATATGCGGAAAGAAACAATGCCTTTAAAAGAAAAATTGAACTATTATCTGACTATCTAATTTCTTTAAGAGAAGAATATGTTGTAAGCAGAAAATCTTTAATTAATATAAATATCAAAGATAGTATTGAGCACCAATTTTATTCTACCATACAAGATATGTTATCTGATAATTTGATTTTGCAAACAAAATTAGTTCCTTTAAAGATCATAAAAGATAGTAGGGATAATATTATTTCAACAATTGAAATTCATAACATTAAAGGAGATGATATCATTTTTTCTAAAGATTTTGAATATTTCAATGATAATTTATTAGCAGCTATAAAAGAGAGAGTAAGTGGAATTCTAGTTAAAGAAATACTATACGGACAAAATAGATACTCTGAAGAGTTCTATGATTTTATATTTGAATCGAATTTTCAAACACTCAATTATGATAATTTCACTGAAGTATATTATCAATTAAATAATAAAATAAATTATATAGATTTTTTTACATTTAATGGGGTTAAAATTGGTTCAATTCATTATAAATATGATAATTTAGATAGATTAATTGATGAAAAATGGTATAAAGGTGAAAGGTTGCTCCTTAGAGAATTTAATTGTTTTTATGAACCTGGGCAGGGACATTATAGAGTAGTTGAGAAAAATCAATATGGTGAAATTGTTTTTCAAGATGTAGTTACTAGCAAGAATTCACATATAAAAATTGAAGGAAAATAAATGAAAAAATATATAATTATATTAACATTGGCTTCTTTAATATTTTCACAGAGTGAACAGCCATATCCCCCGCTAGAATTAGTTTCTATTCCAACGGCAGGAACATTACCTAAAGGCAGCTACACATATGAAACGACTTTATCAAAAGGTGGAACAGTAATGCCAAAATTGGTTATTGGATTAACATCGAGTTTATCCATAGGGATATCATATGGAATGAATGGCATAATAGGTAACTCTGAACCTGATTTTAATATGCATCCAGGGTTTCATCTTAAATACAGAGCATTTGATGAAAGCACTACTAGTCCGGCTTTTTTATTAGGAATTAATACTCAGGGTAAAGGGAAATATACTGAAGCTGAAAAAATAGGGATTGGACCTATTAATAGATATGAGCAGAAAGCTTTAGGATTTTTCATGAGCATGAGTAAAAACTGGGATTTCTTTGGAAATTTAGGTTTCCATATAGGTATAAATAAAAATTTCTGGGAAGAAACAGGGAACCCTACAGATGACAATCAATTAAATATATTTTTTGGTTTTGATAAAGAGCTTAATAGAAGTTTCTCCTTACTTTTAGAATGTGATTCTGGATTAAATGATAATCAAGATGAATATGAGTTTGAAGATTTAACATTTGGTAGAGGAAAAGGGTTTGTAAATGCAGGCATACGATGGTCTATGGCACCTAATATATTAGTGGAAGTAAATTTTAATGATATTAGAAAGACCTCTAATGCTAAGTATGTTAATAGAGAAATCAAAATTATGTATTCGGAATCTTTCTAAAAGGCAATAAATGAAAAATATTATTATAATATTATTCCTTCTATCATTTTCGAAAAGTGATACAATTTCCTCTTATATAGCGAGGGATTATATGGAAGAACATTGTATTAATACATACAACGAACGCTCTCGTAATAACATTGATTCTGTAATATCCAATTGTCTAAAAGCATCTGAAGCAAGTATTGCAGTATCTATGAATAACCTCGAAGCAGTGATTTATTTATTACGATCTTATTACTTTAAAGGTAAATATGCTACTCACGATGAGGAATCTAAAAAGGTGCTTTTTGATAAAGGAAAGGATTTAGCTGAAAAATATATTAAGCAATATCCTGATAACGCGGCTATTAGATATTGGTATCTTGTAAATTTGGGTAGTTGGGCTGAAGTTTATGGCACCTTGAAAGCAGCCCGAGAAGGAGTCGCAGATATAATGAAAGAACAATCTGAAGCTATTATCAAATTAGACCCGTATTATAAAGATGGTGGAGGATATTTCATGTTAGGGGCAGTACATTTAAAATCTCCATATATACCCTTTTTATTATCATGGCCTGATAAAGATAAGGCTGTAGAATATTTAAGTAAAGCGATGGATACTGGAAAAGCTACATTAGTTCAAAAACGATATTTAGCGCATGCATTATATAAAACAGGTCAAGAAGAACATGCAAGAGAATTACTAAATGAAGTTATCAATTCCAATCCAAGTGAAGATGAATATATAGAAGATTTAGAAGATATTCGTGAAGCAGAATTATTACTAAAAAGTTTTTGATACTTTTTGAAATCCCTCCCATTAACAGAACAAATTAAAAAAATTGCAAAAGATTTTTCTTTTGCTCATATTGGAATAGCCAAAGCAAATTCATATAAAGAAGATTATAACAGACTCTCATCCTGGGTAGATAATGGATATCATGCTCAAATGGAGTGGATGAAATCCAGATTATCAGAGAGAGTAGATATATTTAAATACTACCCGGATGCAAAATCAGTTATTCTAGTTACTCAGAATTATTATACAGAGAGAGTAAATTCTGATAGTAACATTGGGAAAATATCAAACTATGCATGGGGTGATGATTACCATGTAGTTATCAAGAAAAAATTATATCAATTACTGGATGAAATAAAAAAATATGATTCTGATTTAAATGGTCTTGTATGTGTTGATACTTCTCCTGTCATGGAAAAACCATGGGACTAAAGAACGTACTCGTGAAGGATATATTAAAGAATATAATATAATTTTATTATTGCAAGATGAAGTGGCATGGTCAGCAGATATAAGCTCATTTGGGAAAGATCATGATCTAGTTCGAGTATCTGAAAGGATTATTCCAAAAATATTGAAGAAGAATTTTCTCAAAAATAAAGCTAGAAGTGGTAGGTTAAAACTCTATATTGGGTGTACAGACCCAGATGCATCTAATTATTGTAAAAAATGTGATATCTTAGATTTAGGGGAATGTGAATATTGAATAACGAAAAAATAAATAATCACTCGCTAGATGAAGAATTTGCTAATAGTATTACTCATGGTCTTGGGTTCTTTTTAAGCATAGCAGGGTCATTTATTCTTCTTTATTATAATAATCCCGATGGAGATATATGGAGAACAATAGGATTTTCTATATTTGGAATGACATTAGGTCTTCTTTACTTGAGTTCCACTCTATATCATTATAGTACAGATAGTAAATTAAAAAAGATATTCAAAAGATTTGATCATTCAGCTATTTTCTTACTCATAGCAGGGACATATACTCCAGTTGTACTTATATCTCATATGAAAGATACCTGGGTTATATATCTTTTTATATTAATTTGGGGCATGACAATTTTTGGCATTACAGGTGAGTTTTTGTTCACTAAAAAATTTAAATCCATAGAACTCTTTATGTATATTGCTATGGGGTGGATGTCTCTTATCGCCATTAAACCTTTATTAGAATTACCTATGGAATGTTTTATTTGGATTTTTACTGGAGGTGTTATTTATTCTTTAGGAATTATTTTTTATCAATGGGAGAGCTTGCCATATAGTCACACTATTTGGCATTTATTTGTTCTAGGTGGAAGCATCTCTCATTTTATAGCTATCATTATCAAAATCAGTATAACTAAAACCTGTTTCATTCATATCAAGACAGCCATCTAGTCCTGTATCTTCTCCTAAATCAAATTTCTTATTACCTACACCACCACCATATAGAGCCTGATCTTCAGAATCAAATTTTCCATCACCATCTTGATCCTCACTAATTTGGCCAATATCTATATGTAATTTGAAATCCGAATTATCAACATCACTATCATTTAGCCAAACATCTATATACTTACTTCTTTCCTGATTATAATCAAATAAGGTTGTAGTAATCCCGCTCCAATTAATAGTATTAGTATTATCCTCTGAATCAGAAAAATATGTTTGTAGCCATAAAGTTTTTGTTCTTTCATTATTTGCCCTGCTACTAGTTTCCTGATTTGGCCATATATTACGTGTCAAGATATCATTATAGGGATTATACCATGACATATGTGAACGGATATAGCCACCAAAATTATCTTCGGCAGGAATTGAAGAACGCTTCCATTGCCGGCTCAATATATTCGGGCTGGTAGTTCTTTTAGATGATTCAAAATCATCAATAAATGCCTGCCCCAATGGATTAGGGTTAGGATAAACCTCTGCATATTCTCCTTCTATATTAAAACTTGATGGTTTCGAAGTTTCAATTAAAGGGAGCATATTAACTCCCTTAGTAAAAAGGTCCATGTCTTGTTTATATCTTCCCGCAATATTCCAGATAAAATTTCTCATTGGTTCGCTGCCAACATTCACTTTATCATTAACAATTGATTGGTTATAGTAATATAATCCTCCAGTCAAGAAGCTATAATCATTAAAATCATATTTCAAATGAGTTCCAGCTAACAATTTTTGATCAAATGAAATAATCTCATTTTCTTCATATGTGATAACTAAGTTTGCTGTTGGGTCTGTTGCCTGTTGATTAGAAAAATCAATCGTACCAGAATCATAATTAATAGAATAGTCACTACCTCTTTGCAATACAACTCCATTTAATGTAACTGTTTCACTATCTGGGACAATCATAAATCCTGATAATCTGATAATTGACGATCTTGATGAAGATGAAAATCTAGTTTTAATAATAAATTCTGTGCTTGGGGTATAACTAGATGAACTGCTATAATACATTTCTGGGCCCAAATCTGATTCTTCAGATTCATAACAACAATTATTATTAGGGTCTATCAAGCTTATATCAATGATATCATCTAACTCAATTGAATTATTTCCCCAGTATATTGCATTTGTAGAATCAATAGTATCTCCAAATTGATTAATATAATTGCCTTGATTATCCTGCCTACCAATATAATCATATGAAAATGGTAGATGGTATGGTAAAAATAACTCGCCTCTAATATCATCTATGATTGTTTGCCTGATATCTATTTTCCCATCTCCACCAGGAACATCCTGATAATTTCCATCTTCAGTATCAATTCCAAAAATATTAGAATATGATCTACCACTCTCAGGATTATGAGTATGAATTAAACCTGCTCCTTTATCATGAATTATTTCAACTTCTAGTGATTGTAAATCAATATTTGCAGACCCTAATGAATATACATTTTTAAACATTAATCCCCAAGTTGGAGATGTAGGTTGTAGTTGTCCTGGCAGATAAGTATCCTTGATTAATTTTAATATTAATGGTTCTGGATCTTGAAATCCAGGTTCTCCATTAAGTTCTTGATAATCAATGTCTTCAATATCACCACAATCATCTCCTAATTCCCAACCATCTAACAAGCAATAGTCATCTGGAATGTCCTCAATATCAGTATATGTTAATGAATCTATTTCTATATGGTTATCAGCATCTGATTCATCAATTCTCCCGAGGGTATATGCTAAGGCTACAGCCTCATCTGAACCAACATTATTCAGCCTTACCCAACCTTCTTTTCTATTAATATCATAATCTATTTTATCATCCATTTTTATCCATAGTCCACCTTTCTGAGAATATGAGGACGTATCGGATGGATCTATATATGCTTCAACATTTGATTTTACATTTACATCATATTGTGATACAGTTTTATAAACTCTAAAATTACTAATCACATAATCATTATCAATAAAATGCTCTCCATTATCATTTAATGGATAAAATTGATTCCTAAATTTTTCATCAATAAAAAAGTATACGCCCCTTATAAAATTATAATCATTAAGTTCATTTTCACCAGAAGCTTCTCCTCCTGTATATTTTTCTTGAGATTTTTTAACTTGTTCTCTTGATACGATAGTATTGATTGTCAAAGGTCCAATTGCGTGAGCTAATTTGACACCAAAGAGTCCTTCATTTTTACCACTACCAACACTTACAAATTGGGAAGCTGGCAATGATAAGCTAATATTCCCTCCTTCTGCACTTTTTAAGATATCATTCTCTTTGCCTCTATATTCTAAACTTAAATCATTATCCCATGAGAAGGTAGCTTCTGAATTCTGATCAATTTCTACAAATATTCTATCACCTATAGTTCCATCAATTCCAAATTTTTGAGTCTGTTCTATATCTAAATCCCAATTAGAACTCTCAGTTTGGTTCATAGATATAATTTCTCTATCTTGAAAATTAACATCCCCTCGAACTGTTAATTCTCCATCTATATTTAATTTAACTTCAGTCCCTGCGACTTCTTGGTTAAATATATTTAATGATTTACCAGAAGATATCTGTCCTTCTCTAATTAATTCATTCTTAAAATAAGTTGCCGTAAGAATTTCGAGATTTCTTTTCAATGAAGCTTGTTTATACCATTTAACTGATATTACTGCTGGAAGCTGCATATCAAAATTATCATATCTATTGAACACAACTAACGATTTTTCAATAAGTCCTGCTTCAACACCAATATCTGATTTTCTTAATTTATTCACTGAATTAATAAAATCTTTATTCCAATTATTATCGCTAATTACAAGAGAGAATGTTTTCGATTTATGAAAGTTTAATTTATTTTTTCTATAAATATGATTTCTTTTTATAGGTAGAATTTCAATAGGATCCACTACTCGATGTAGTAATTTCATATTTTTAATAACTTTGTCCGTATTGACGTAACTCTCCTGATTCGCTAAAATTACATTTAACGATAAAAAGAAAAATAAGAATATCTTTACTATTTGTTTTATATGATTAACAAATAACACAATTGTAACAATATTCGCTAGGCATTCTCCTGTGAATTAGGGATTATTTGGTGAGAACACAATAAATCAATCATATTACGAGTAGCTATCCCACGGTGTGAAATTCTGTTCTTTTCTTCAATAGTCATTTCTGCAAAAGTTTTCATCATTTCTGGTATATAAAATACGGGGTCATATCCAAACCCTCCAATACCTTTCGCCTCCTTTGTAATCAAACCTTTTACGCTCCCTTCAGAGACTAGTTCCATTTTTTCTGATACAAAAACCATGATTGTTTTAAATTGGGCTCCTCTAAGATCTATTGGGATTTTAGACATACTTTTTAAAATTTTATTTACATTATCTAAATATGAACAGTTTTCGCCTGCATATCGTGCTGAAAATACGCCTGGAGCTCCACCCAGCGCATCAACTTCAAGGCCAGTATCATCAGAAATACTTGGAATTCCTGTTATTCTATATACCTCACGTGCTTTGATAAGAGCATTATCTGTTAATGTTTCACCATCCTCGATAATTTCCCCAATTTCAGGGAAATCTTGTAGAGAAAGAATATTTACATCTTTTGAATTTAGAGCTTTAGAAAGTTCTTTCTGTTTATCTTTATTGTGAGTTGCTAATATAATGTCAATCATAATGTATAAATTATCTTATTTTATCTAAAATATTAAAAAAGAATTATTAATTTAAATTCTATAATCCTTAATTTTAATAGCTTTTAATTTAAAATATTTACCTGGCCAGATAGCTCAGTCGGTAGAGCAGAGGACTGAAAATCCTCGTGTCCGTGGTTCGATTCCGCGTCTGGCCACTTCTAACCCCTTGTGTAATGCGAGGGGTTTTAGTTTGCTAGTATATAATAATTTCATTATACTTAGGTAACTATTAAGGATAATTAATGAGAAATATATTAATACTATTATGTTTGTTTTTGTTTGGATGCAAAGAGGTTGCCACTACTGTAGCTACAGTAGCTGTTCCTACTTACTTCAATTATGTAGAAAAAGGCTACGCTTCTGAAGCAAAAATAGCACTCAAAGATATACATAAAAAATGTACTATATACTCACAACAATATGGCGGCGAATATCCTTCTGACTTACAAGAAGTTATAGATGCTGGTTTATATACTATGCCTAAAACACTTGAAGCAAACTGGACATTTGATCTTACTGTTGATGCTGATGGACAAACAGGAACTATTACTGCTACAGGAACTGACCAAATGGGCGGTGGTGATGGAAAGTATGTTGAATACAATGTTGAAACAGGTAAGTTTTCAGGTGACTTAAAGGGGATTGAAGAAGGAACTGACGGCTAATCAATGAGTTTTCTCATAAAAAAATGTTAAAACTATAATACTATATATAAAACATAGCTATAAAATGAGAGATGCTTCCACCTAGAACAAATAAATGCCAAATAGTGTGACTATATGGCAAGCTCTCCCATTGATAAAAAATAATTCCTAAAGAATAAATAACACCTCCAGTAAAAATCCAAATAAAACATTCCATAGGTAATTCTAATAAAGGTTTAATGGCGATAAGAGACATCCACCCCATAGCAATATACATAAAGAGTTCTATGGATTTAAATTTTTTAGTGAACAAAAACTCACCTGTAATGCCAAAAATTGTCATGCCCCAAATTAATATAAAAAGATATATAACCCAGGTATCTTTCATATGAGATATAAGTACAACTGGAGTATATGTCCCTGCTATGAGTAAGAA
>ASPJ01000036.1 GCA_000405805.1 Fidelibacterota bacterium SCGC AAA003-L08 | reverse complement strand
CAACACATTGCCCATAATAACCTGATCAATATTTTTTTCAGATAAATTTATTTTTTTAATTGATGACTCAATTGCTCTAGCTCCCAGGATTGTTGCTGAAATAGAACTTAAACAACCTCCAAAAGAACCTATTGGAGTTCTTGCATATGATACTATTACTATATCATTATTTTCCATTATTATCTCCATATGCTTTAATTATATCTTTAATTAATTTATGTCTAACAACATCATTTTCATCAAAATTGATAAAAGAAATACCTTTGATTTTTTTTAGTACTTTAATTGCATCTACTAATCCAGATTTTTCTTTTGGAGGCAAATCTATTTGAGTTATATCTCCTGTTATAATTGATTTTGAAGTAACTCCAAGTCTTGTTAAAAACATTTTCATTTGAGTTTTAGTTGCATTTTGAGCTTCATCTAAAATAATAAAAGAATTATGTAATGTTCTACCTCTCATATATGCTAGTGGAGCAACTTCGATAACTGAGCTATCTAGATATATTTTTAATTTATCTCTTTGAATCATATCACTTAATGCATCAAATAGAGGAGTTAAATATGGGTCAACTTTATTTTTCAAGTCTCCCGGCAAAAACCCAAGTCTTTCTCCTGCTTCAACTGCAGGTCTAGTAATAATGATTTTATCTACAATTTTACTTTTTAAAGCATCTACGGCACTTGCGACAGCTTGATATGTTTTTCCTGTTCCTGCAGGACCTATCGCAAATACAATATCATTTTCTTTTACAGCTTTGAGATAAGCTTTTTGACCTTTTGTTTTTGCATATATTGCACCTCTATGAGTATGCAAGATAATAGGAGAGTCACTATCTATAAAATCTATTGAAGATTGCCCTGATTTTGATAAATTTATTAGTAATTTAACATCATCTTTTTCAACGAACCCTTTATTGTTAATAGTAATAATCATATCATTTACTAACAAATTGATAATTTCAATTTCCTTCTTCATCCCATCTACTATTATTTCATCCCCTCGGACTACTATTTTAGATTTGAAAGATTCTTCTATTAATTTAATGTTTTCATCTTTTGGGCCTATGAAGGATAATGCATCTACCATTGATATATTAAATATTTTTTTCAATTCAGGACCCTTATAAATAGAAAAATCCCACTAGCAAAATTTCGCAATGGGATTTGGTAAATTAAAATATAAAAAAATTGTTTTCATAAAGCAGCTAAATTTATAACATAAACCTTCTAATTCAAATTAACTATCATCACCATCAATGATTCGCAAACCCAATTCATTAAGTTGGTCAGAATCCACCTTGGATGGTGATTTATCCATCAAAGACATAGCCGAAGTAGTTTTAGGGAAAGCAATTACATCTCTTATTTGATTAGAATTTACCATTAACATCACAATTCTATCAAATCCAAAAGCCATACCTCCATGTGGAGGGGCACCATATTTAAATGCATTCATTAAAAATCCAAATTTTTCTTCGGCTTTTTCATCAGATACGCCTAATAGCTTGAATATATCCTGTTGCATATTTTTATCATGTATTCTTATAGACCCTCCTCCAAGCTCATAGCCATTCATAACAATATCATAACCAAGAGACCTTACTTCCCCAGGAGAGGTTCCAAGCATATCAATATCTTCTGGATTTGGAGCCGTGAATGGATGATGTAAAGCATCCCATCTATTATTATCTTCATTCCAATCTACTAATGGAAAATCAACTACCCATAATGGGGCCCACTTAGACTGGTCTATTAAAGATTCCCGCTTCGCCAGTTCTAGCCGTAATGCCCCTAATGAATGAAATACTATCTTCGATTTATCTCCTATGATAAATATAATTTCATTATCCTTGACATCTAGAGAAGATATAATATTATTTTGGTTGTCTTGATCGAAAAATTTACTTATCCCACCATCTAATTTCCCATCATTACATTTCATCCACGCCAAACCCTTAGCTCCAAAATATTTTTTAAGATACTCAGTTAACTCATCTATAATTTTTCTACTATAATTATTAGCATTTGGACATACTATTGCCTTAACAATTCCATTAGATTCTAGAATTGTTTTAAACGCATTAAAATCTGAAACTTTTACAAACTCTGAAAATTCTTGAAGTTCCATTCCAAATCTAGTATCTGGTTTATCGGAGCCAAATCTCTCCATAGTCTCATTGTATGAATAAATTGGAAATTCCTTTGGTAAATCAATATCTAAAATTTCTTTCCATAAATATGATGTTAAACCAGTTCCTAAATCTATGATATCCTGCTGTTTGGCAAATGACATCTCAATATCAATCTGAGTAAATTCTGGCTGTCTATCAGCTCTAAAATCTTCGTCTCTGAAGCACTTCACAATTTGAAAATATTTATCTAAACCAGAAACCATTAATAATTGTTTATACGTTTGAGGAGATTGTGGCAAAGCATAGAAAGAACCTTTATGAATTCTACTTGGAACAAGAAAATCTCGAGCTCCTTCCGGGGTTGATTTCATAAGAATAGGAGTTTCAACCTCAATAAAATCTCGTGAAGATAAGAAATTTCTCGTTGCAATGGAAGCCCTGTGTCGTAAAATCATATTGTCTTGTAATTCCCTGGTTCGCAGCTCTAAATATCGAAATTTTAAACGATGGTCTTCTGACGCTGACTGTCTATCATTTATATCAAAGGGAGGAGTATCTGACTCATTATATACAATAATATCATAGACTTCAACATCAATATCTCCTGTAAGTATATTGCTATTAATAGCATCCTCAGGCCTGGGGACGACTTTTCCTGTAATTCCTATTACATCTTCTAACCCTAAACTTTTAGCTGATTCAAATGCTGCTAAACTAATATCCTTATTAAATACAATTTGAGTTTTCCCATATCGATCTCTTAAATCTATGAATGTCAATGCTCCTAAATCTCGAGTTTTTGATATCCAACCATTCAAAGAAACAGTGTCGCCAATATTAGTTTTGCGCAATTCTCCACATGTATGTGTTCTAGTCTTCAAATAATCTCCCCAAATATATACTTGAAATTTAATAGGATTTTTATAAATAACATTAGAGATAAATGAATTTGATATTTTCTTCTATATTATCCTCTAAAGTTTTTGCCACAGGACAATGTTTAGCTGCTCTCTCTAAAATAACTTTATCTTTACTTCTGATTTGAGATTTAAAAATAATTTCCATATTAATCTGAGCAATCCTCCTAGGATCTGTTCCCATAATTTTTTCAACTTTTACTTTTGTACCTTTGACATCAATATTATGGACATTTGCGGTAATACCCATTATAGTTAACATGCAACTACCAAGCGCAGTGGCAACTAAATCAGTCGGAGAAAATTTTTCTCCTTTCCCTTTATTATCAATAGGTGCATCTGTCAATAGCTCTGAACCAGAAGCAATATGCACAGCTTTTGTCCTTAAATTTCCTTCATAAATTATTTCAATTTGATTGTTCATGAAGCTACCTGCCTAGAACTATATTCATGATTAGAATAATATCTGAAACATTCAATTGATCATCACTATTCATATCAGATGCAAGGAATTGATAATCTGATGGATCAAGTGTCCCTAATATAAATTGAACTACTAAAATGATGTCTTGTATGTTTATTAAGCTATCATCATTAATATCTCCAGATATAATATCAAAGTTCTCATCTAATATAAAATCCCAAATTCCTCTTCCATAAGTGCCATATCTTGCTGTATTTATATTTTCAATATATTCAACGGTCCAATAGGTTTGGTCTGGAGCCCCTACACCTGCTAAATCATACCACTGGCCATCATAAATTGTATGGACGTACGGACCAACCTCTGTAGCTGCAAAAATAAAATTTCCATCTTCCGTACAATCTAAGTCAAAAACTAATGTATTTGGTAAGCCCTCCATTAAAGGCAAAAAACTATTTCCATGGTTATTTGACACATAAACAGCAGGGTTAGAATACCCGCTTCCACCTATATAAACTTTTCCCAATTGAGTGGGAGAGGGTAAGATTGTTGATCCATAAAAATAATGAGCATTAGGTCCCGTAAACCACTGATTATTAGACCAGCTTTCTCCAGAATCATCACTATAATAAAACTTTCCATTATTTGTTAGTACATACCAATAAGAATAATCAATAGGAGAGATTGCCATGGCTGAAACTATACCAGGGAATGATTGAGGAAGTTCTGTATATGTCATGTTATTCCCCTCAATCTTAAGTTTTATCATATGGTTCCCGCCATCAATTCCTCCGCCACCCAGATATGCAACTTCATGATCTAGTGGATCTGCCATTAATGGCGCTAGCCATAAATGACCACTTCCTGGAAAATTTAATGTTAAACCTCCACCATTTGTCTCAGGATCAGGATAATACATCGTAAATCCGGGGTAATTACACCAGATAGTTTCTCCCCGATCGCCTGAAACTAAATGACCATAGTCACCGCTAATGCTCTGTTCAAACAGCCTGATTCCTCCATTATCTTCCAAGCTTCTTTGAAATCCTTGATCTTGGCTCCCTGCATAGATATGATAAGACTCATCTCTTTTAGTATATGTTGAATAATATTGACTAACACCTAGTCCAAGAAGTGAAAGGTTTTCTACATTTACAATTCCATCATCAGATAAATATAGACCTCCATCTGTTGATATCAGTGCAATTTCATTATACTCCGGATCTAGAAAAAATCTTACTTCGGGGATATCCGCATGTAGTTTTGAATCGGGGTCATTGTAATAATCCCACCAATTATTAACTAGGCTCCAACTATTGCCTCCATTAAAGCTTCTAAATGTTTCCATGCCTCCAATATATATATCACTTACATTTACATTAGAAGAATTAAAGCTATTAATTGTAAATAACCCTGATGGACTATCTCCTTTATCTGCCCAAGAATTTCCTCCATTTATGGATTGAAAGATTCTGCCATTGATATATCCATAGAAAAATGGAACACTTGTACCCATGCCACCTGTTAGGATTACATCGCCAGAATAATCTGCTGAATGAACCTCGCCAACATATTCGACTGAATGTTCATCAGTAAGTTTATAAAAATCAGCATCATTTAATATATATACATCAGTTTCAAAATATCTAGAAGTCCAGATATCAAAATGAGAAATATCTTCCCCCTCAAACCCGGAATTACTATTAAATGATATCAATCTAGAAAAACTCTCTCCTAAATCTTCAGATTTATATATTGATGTAACTGCACCATTAAATGATTCTTTCACTAAGCAATATATTTCATTTGTCTCTGCTTTAATGATTGTTCGTTTAATATATTCCCAATTATATGAGATATCTAATCCTTCGCTTTCATTTAATATCAAACCTTCATTATCTGAGTAATAGAATCCTTTATTATTTGCAAATAATATTCTATCTCCAATCTTTCTTAAAAAAGTAATACCTAAAATTTGCTGATAATCTGTTAAAGATTCCCAGTTCTCACCCTCTAAAGTTCCTCTCCATATATTCCCGCCTGATGAAGCACAATAAATTAAATTATTTTCAAAATCAATATCAGCAGTTCTAATTCTTCCAGCCAAATTATTACTTCCACGTTCAGCCCATTCACCTTCTAAATTCCTGTTTGAAATACTTATTCTAGACAAATTTTCTCTACTAAGTTGACCTTCACTTAACATGGACTCTAATAATATTTTTGAATTATCCGTTTTTTCTTTGCGTGTTTTCCTATCTATTTCTTTCCAGTCAGTACCCGAATCCGATTGATGCATATGCTCGTAGAATTCTTTTCTATATTTTTTGAATTCTTTCTTATTCTTTTTTTTCTCTACAAATTCTGTTGGTACGGGTCTTTTATTTTGATTAGAATTCCCTTCATATATGAGATATAACCCAATAAATAAAAAGATTGAGAGAATTAATATGTCGTTTTTCTTCAAGATAAATCCTTATTTAATTAACATGATTTTCTGTGTTTTTGTGAAATTATTTGATTTCATATTCACAAAATATATACCAGTTGAAAAATTAGATGCATCCCATTCTACGATATATTCTCCAGGAGCTTGTAATCCTTCATATATCTTTTCTACCTCTCGACCTAATAAATCATATATACTAATTTTAATAATATCATGTATTGGAATTGAATATTTAATATTTGTTACTGGATTAAATGGATTAGGGAATGCATGACTAAGCTCAAATTTAGATGGTATATTAATATCATTACTTAATTCTCCATCATATGAATGAAGAATATTAAAATCCATAATCCAATAATCTCCATTTCTAAGATGTTTGCGTGGATGAATTACAATTTCATCTCCTGATGACCACGGGAATTGATCTGTATAAATACTTTCATCCCAATTAATAAAAAAATCATATATATATTCATCATCAATACCATCATCAATAAAATCACCAATATCATCATCAAAATGATATACTACTACAGAGTCTTTTAATGTAATTTGTTCATTTCGTTGCCAGATACAATCTCCATATCCTTCTAAATCTATACATACATCTACATCACAATATTGATTTACTGAACAAGGATTTCCATCTTCAATACAAGTTCCCCACAGATTGTATTCAAACGACTCCTCATAAAAACCACCCTTATCAACATGATAAAGGCCTACTTTTTTATTTGTTGTTAAATTGGTTATTCTAAATGGAAGTAGCGTATTAGTTCCATTGTCAACACAGCCTGATGTTGGGATAGAATAAGCTGCTGTATCTAATCCCAATTCTCCAAATTCGATTAAATAATTGTAAGGATTTCTATATATAATTGCACTTCCTTCTAATCCATATTGTATTGAAAAATATTCTCTCATCCACCCAAAATTATTATCTATAATATCTAAATCATTAAATAAACTTTCATCAAAATCTAACTCATGCTCTGGCATATAAGTAGAATAATAATTATCTAGCCTAAAATATCCTCCTCCAAATTCAACGTAGTTATATTCATGATCATCTTGATCTTTATATTGTATTGGAAAATCAGATATTATATACTCAGGGATGCTGATTGTAGTGAGATTATCATCTTGATTGTCAACTTCATTTGCACCAGGAAATTCTAAATAATAGGGTATACTATCTGTTTGATTCACAGTATCAAATGATAAAAAGTTTACATCAACTGGGTTATTATCCTCATCAATCTCATAGACATATAATTTTGGTTCAAATGATCGAATTGAGTTATAATCATCTCCATAAAATATGGCGTAAGGATCAAGGAAATTATCCCACTCAATATTATGTAGTGAATCTGCAAAAATATCTAGTTTATATATATTATTATTTTCAACATTATTTATTATAACATCATCATCTACAGGTATGAAATCAATGAAATTGGGGCCATAATTGTTATCACTTGGAATAATCCAATGATTGATATTACTAATATTAAGTCCCAATGGAGAAATGCATACCATGTTTTCTCCCATATCACTTTCATTTGAAATAACTCCGTAATCGATATCATATCCAAAGACTGTTGTAAACCCAGGAAGATATCCAGAGTCATATGCTGTTAAGATATAGCAATATTCCAAATTTGGAGAAATATTTTCATCTATATATATATCAGAAATTCCTGTATTACTCCCAAGATCTATCCATGGAGCTAATGGATCAGGTCCACTTATCTCATATCCAAAAGTTTCTATGTCCTCATCCTCATTAAGGTCAAATTGTACATATGGAACCCAGCCTGAGAAATCTCCATTATCATTGAATACGCTATCTCCCCATGTATCCCCTCCATCTATACTACGATATAACTTGTAACCTTCAAAATCCTGTAAACCTGAAAGAATATCAACAAATTCTTCAGCTGAGGTATCCCAATTTAAGATAATAGAATTAGTTGATGTATTATCAAATGGATTCGCAAATGGATCCACCTCTATGTTTGCACTTAATTCTGGTGTTGGCATCCCAGAAAATGTTACAAAATCATAATTATATAATATCTGTAGTTGCTTTGCATTATTAATTAGATCTTCCTTATCTTCTCCAAATATAACTGCAAATGAAAATAATACCTCTTCACCTATTGGAAGATTAAATGGTCCAGTTGACAATTCAAATACACAATCCATTCCATATGGATCTTGATTTACTATAGTTTCCTGGGCAAGGCCTTCAAGTGAATCAAAATGGGGATTCAAATCCAAATCTATATCTGTTGATGGAACAGAAGTATGAAAAAACCAATGCTTTTCATCTGCACTTAAATTTGTGGTATCTCCAGACATCACTTTATACATAATTGCTTCTTTGTTTAATGCTTGAGCCATACCTGGATCGCCAGCACAACAATTCTGACTACTTTCTCTATTAACTACTCCTGGCCTATTGTACCAATCAAACCAATGCCAATTTGTCATTTTAAGCTCTTCCCCGGCATATATATCTGTTGCGCCATCTCCATTTAAATCTATATTATCTGCAGCCAGGGGTGTTTCAAGTAATTGAATGGCAACAATTCCAACATCCTCTGTTTCAAAACCACTAAATCCATCCCAATCATAAATCATGCCTAAGCTAACTACTAAATTATCTCCATTAAATTCAAATGTTTCATTATAATATTCCATAAAATCATCATTATTAGTATGTAATCCAGAATTATATCCATTAATATCACCCATCAAAACATCTGCATCAAAATAAAGTCCCATATGGGTATTTATGTAATCAAAACCCAACCCATTATTAATTTGAGTTCCATCAGGCATAAGCATCCCTTGATGATACTCGTCATTCTCATCATAATAAGCACCACTTTCGTTTATAATCTTTGATCTAATGAGTAATATATCTTCAAGATTTGATGTATTGAAGGAATATGCTTGGTTTTTTACTTTAATCCCAAGAGGATATCCTGTTTGAAGATATTGATTATTTTCTATCATATTTCCTCTATGTGCTAATCTATCATCAAACTCAAAATATATATCTGTTAAAGAAGTAAACCGTCCTTCATCTTCAGCCCAACAATCTTGATCATCTGTAGTACCTGAACAATTACTAATTCCAAGTTGACTCCAAACATCAGGTTGATCACCATAAAAATTTTTAGCCCACCAACCAGGCCAGAATGATTCATTTAAACCTGAATCACTATTGTATTGAAGGGGCCATGTCTGTGGCAAATGACTATGAGCTAATAAAGGATCTGTATCATACTGATTTGAAAATACTTGATCGCCAAATAAATCTCCTGCATCAAATTCCATTTGATGAGTATTTAATCTTGAATCAGGAGTTGCGTCCCAATCAATATTATCTTTTTCCGAATTACGCGTAAAATATGATTCTGAAACAGTTGTTCCATAAAATTCATATACATCATCTACTGTCCATTCTACTTGGTCCTCTCCATAGTTATATGCATCATAATCATCTAACCTTTCTAAAAATGCAGGTCGAATACTCCATGGATATGCAAGACCTATTCGCGCAGATGATTGATTAGGATCAATTGATTCATATTTACTTAAAGAAATACAGACTCTCAAAGCAGAGTCATCTATGAACCATTGATTTTTTTCATCCAAGGATTCAGAACTATCTACTTCTTGTCCAATTGTACCTCTATCATCGGCCATAGCAAATACAACGACTTTATAATTAGACCAATCATTATATACCTCTTCCGAACAAAAAAGGTCTAATCCATCTGAATTTTGTTGAACAGTTGATAATTCATCTGAGGCATCTTGCCATGAATAACTAGAAGAATATGCATGTCCTGGAACTCCTAATTTAAAGCCTAACTGAGAGACGTAAGCATATTCCCTCCATAAACCAGAAGGAGTGTAATCATCATCCCATGACATAAAATTCCCAAAATTAGCAATTGCTGATTTAGCCTCTCCATCCATCAAATAACCTTTAGCTCTATCTAATGCATCTCGAGAATTATTTGAACGAGTGGATGGATTTATTGGTTCAGAACCAATTATTAGACTTGAGATGAATAGAACAATTAGTATTCTTATAATTATCTTTTCCATTATTTTTAATAATCAATTTTGTACTTCTAGAGATTTTGAAACTAATAGTGAATTGGGAACTAACATCTTGGTTCCTTCCCCTTTTAGTGTAACATATCTTAAATTGATATCTACTACTTCACCTTTCTTTCCATCGACCTCTATCACATCTCTTAATTTAAAAGGTTGATAGATAAAAATCATTATTCCTGATATAAAATTAGAGAGCATATCTTTGAATGCAAACCCAAATGCAAATCCTGTCAGCCCAAGGCCTGCAACTATTGCTGATACATTAATACCAATTGTCCCTAACGCAGTAATAAATCCTATGATTATAATGATATTTTTTACAATACTA
>ASPJ01000035.1 GCA_000405805.1 Fidelibacterota bacterium SCGC AAA003-L08 | reverse complement strand
AATCATGGAATATACTCCTTAATGATGAAAAGAAGCTGGAAGCTGAGAAACTATGGCTGGCTGACAATATCTATAATGGTATCTTCAATGGCTCTATAAAATTCATTGATTTATATGATAAATATAAAAGAATGGAGAAGTAGGTTACTCTTATAATGGATTGGGTTGAACTAACAGATGAATTCAATTCCATCATATACGATATAACTCATACCCAAAATAATTATTTTATAACAGGAAAGGCAGGCACAGGCAAATCTACCCTGCTTCAATATTTAAACCTTACGTTAAGCAAAAAATGTGTTCTTTTAGCTCCAACTGGAAGAGCAGCTATTAATATTGGTGGACAGACTCTTCATTCTTTTTTTTATTTAGACTCCGCGATTCTTCATCCTGAAAATTATAGAAACAAAAAAATTAAAAAGCTTAAAAATATTGATATTATTATTATAGATGAGATATCGATGGTTAGAGCAGATATTTTAGATTCTATTAATGAAATTATGAAAAATACACTCAAAAGTGAACTCCCTTTTGGGGGAAAACAAGTCATTATGTTCGGAGATCCATTTCAGCTGCCACCTGTAGTTCCAAACAACCCAGAAGTTTTTAAGTATTTTAATGAACATTATAATAGTCCATATTTCTTTGATTCAAATGTTTACAATAGAGCCGAGGTGATATCGATTGAGCTCACAAAGGTATTTCGTCAAAAAGATGAGTATTTAATTAATATGCTCAATCGTTTTAGAAATGATTCTTATTCTCCAGATGATTTGGATGAAGTAAATACTAGAGTAGGGAAGCCTAGTCTAGATGATAGCAAAATTATACTTACTCCATATAGGCAAAAAGCAGAAAGATTGAACGCCAACGGATTAGCAGGTTTGCAAACTCAAGAAAAGTATTTTAGAGCAAAGGTTTCAGGGAAAATAAAAATACATGCACTTCCTGTTCCAGAAACATTAGCGCTTAAAGAAGGGGCCAAGGTAATGTTTGTCAGGAATAATAACCCACTTTGGGTAAATGGAACTTTAGGCGTTGTTCAAGATATTTTTAGAGATGAAATTGTGGTAAATAAAGATGGAGCATTATATAATGTAGAACCAGAAACATGGGAACAGTATCAATATAGTTATGACGAAGAAAAAGGGAAACTCAAAAAACATGTCATAGGCAAATTTACTCAAATTCCACTAATTCTTGCCTGGGCGATCACTATCCATAAATCTCAGGGATCTACAATTTCTTCAGTTCACATTGATTTAGATAAAGGATCTTTTGATCATGGACAAACCTATGTAGCTTTAAGCAGGACTGAACAGATTTCAGATATTTCTTTATCTAATCCTATTAGGAATCAGGACATTAAAGTTGACCCTAGAGTCAAAGATTTTTATTCTAGGACATTTGATTCATGATAAAACTACTTGATGGTGGGATGGGTTCTGAGTTAATTAGAAGAGGAGAAATTCTTCCAAATCATATATGGTCTGCTGATAGCAATATTAAAAATCCAGAATTAGTCTATCGAATACATCAAAACTATGTAGATGCGGGTTCAACCCACATTACCACAAATACATTCAGAACAACACCAAGAGCATATGATAAAACTGGATTATCTAAGTCAGACTCCGTTAGTATGGCTCATAATTCATTAAAAATGGCTGTTAAAATGGCAAAAAAGGCAACAAATGATAGAACTAAGGTTCTGGGCTCTATGGCTCCATTAGAAGACTGTTATAAGCCTGAATTGTTTCCAGGGGAAAATACTGCTAAAAAAGAATTCAAACAACTTGGACAATGGCTGGTAGATGAAGATGTTGATATATTTTTGATAGAAACAATGAACAGCATTTCTGAAACCAAAACATGCTTAGATGCTATATCAGATTTTAATCTACCAATATGGGTGAGTTTTGTGCTAAAGAATTCAGAAGAATTATTATCTGGAGAAAAGCTAATTGATGCTATTTATATGGTAAGTGATTATGATGTAGATTGTTTTCTATTAAATTGCAGCCCATTAGATAGAACAAGCAAAGCTATGGAAATAGTTTCTAAAAATTGGAAAAGGGAGTGGGGGATATACCCGAATCTAGGTATTGGAGAACCATCTCCAGATGGAATTATCAGCGATATTCACTCAGACAAAGAGTTTTTAAGTATTATCGATAGAGCTAAAGAACTCGGAGCAAGTATATTAGGTGGATGTTGCGGTTCAGATATTAATCATATTAAATTAATTGCTAAACATACACTTTAATAGCGAGGAGATATATGAAAGTACATTTTTATTTTCAATCTAATATTAATGGAGATCTTGATTTAAACAAGTTTTTACCTGGGATTATAAAGCGTTTTCCAGATAGCAAGGCTTCAATGGACACGCAATTTATTGGAAAGAGACGTATTGTTCTTGAAAATCCTATACAAAAAACAAAAATAGTAAAGTTAGGTAAGAATATTGATTGCGATATAGATGTCTCATTTAAATTATATTTATACGAAACAATAGGCTATGGTTATTTAGATATATGTCTTGATATTAATAAAGAGGTATTAACGAAAATTATGGATGATGACAAGAATTTATTTAACAATATAATTCCTAAATCTAAAATTAAGAAAGATGGAGAGTTGAAAGACTTTGCATCTTCATTAATCATGCCACTATTTATAGAAAAGCTTTATGGAGATAAATTATTTGAAGATAAATCTCACTCTTTTTATCAAAACCTAGAAGTTGACATGGATCAAATCTCAACTAAAATAAATAACTATAAAGAAAAATATCATTCAACTCCAATTATTATTCATTTTATATTATCGTTTGACATAACCTTAAACCCATCTGTATTTTCATTGATTGAGGATTTTGATGATGAATTAAATGTAAGCTCTAGCTGGGAAAATATATCAAAAAAAGATAATCTGCTTTATCAATCAAATAATTTACATGCTCGAATCTGTAAAAATAAAGATATAATAAATCCCTTAGAAGCATTTCACTTTACCTATGATTATAATCGCAGGATTGCCGATAAATTTTTAGAGTGGAATAAAGCATGGGTGAAGGGTTTAGGAAAGGAAGTCTCAAATATTAGAGATAACATATCTAAAGATAATTCTAATCCATATTACTGGAAACAGCTTAAAAAACGAATCGAAATTTTAGATCTAAATTTTTTAGAATTTAATTCTTATGTAATACAAAAAATAGATTTCTCGATTGCAGATAAAGTTGAGTTGTATCTAAAGGAAGAGTATATTGAAAAAATAATCGATTCCAATAAAAATCAAAAAGAAAATATATTTAGATATTTAAATGAAGTAAAAACAGCAATATCTAATCTTTCAACACC
This sequence comes from Fidelibacterota bacterium SCGC AAA003-L08, assembly GCA_000405805.1. GTDB lineage: Bacteria > Fidelibacterota > Marinisomatia > SCGC-AAA003-L08 > D37C17 > SCGC-AAA003-L08. The sequence continues at coordinate 7,904 of ASPJ01000035.1, read as the reverse complement.
AGGCCATACCCATGATGAAAAGATATTGCAAGAAGAAACAGAGAAGGTTAATGATAGAATATTAATGTTGTCTTTTATTGCAATGTCAATACCAACAATTGGAGCGATATTGACCCCAGGAATTGAAAAATCGATAAAAATAATGGTAGGAGGAGGAATATTATTTCTGCCTATTATTTATCTATTGATTAGAAATACTATAAAAAAGAATCGATTTAACAAAAATAAGCAGTTAGAATCCAATAGAATTATAGGTCAGCTTGAAGGTGAACTAGAGAGAGGGAAGGCTCAGATTGATGATATAAACAATCTAAAAGAAATGCCTGAAGAATTTAAAAACCAGCTTTTAGAAATTCATTCTACACTTTTAAGTCAGTTAGAAAGTAGAATTCAATTATTAAAAGAAAAATTATAGCAAAAAGGGTTTTACTATGACGCATATAACCTGGGACGATTTTACTAAAGTAGAACTTAGAGTGGGCACTATTATTGAGGTTAATGATTTTCCAGAAGCTAGAAAACCTGCTTATCAGGTAAAAGTAGATTTTGGAGAAGATATTGGAATCAAAAAATCAAGTGCTCAAATTACTGAATTATACACTAAAGATGATTTAATAAATAAGCAGATTGTAGCAGTGGTTAATTTTCCACCAAAACAAATAGGTTCTTTTATGTCAGAATGTTTAATTACCGGTTTTTATAATGGTGATAATAATGTGGTTTTAGCAGTTCCAGATCAATCGATTTCAAATGGGGCATTGCTTATTTAAAAATAAACTATTGCTCTAATTAGTCTTATTGTTGTAATATAAATTGTCGTCATTTAACTCAACTTGCAGCGACTTAAAATAAGTGCTAAACCGAGAAGCGAATAGCTCCTCAGGGAGCTATTTTTGTTTTCGGGTTGAATAACTTGAAATGTGGAGATTTAACCCTGCAATTCAATACATGGTGTTTGGCTCAATATGTTTAATGCTTACTATATATTTGTTTTTAAACTAATAAATAAGGAGATTTCTAATGGGTAAAGTTGCTGTTTGGTTTAAAAAACTATGGTTGCCTGCATTGAACTTGATAGGTAAAAAAAATGAGTTTAGAATTATTATAACCTCAAAAAATCATATGGAAATCAACATTTTATTTGGATTGATCCATTTTGAAAAAGGAGAGAAAAAAGAATTTTTAATAAGAGGAACTGAAAGATACATAGCTGCGCTTATGAATGATTTAAAATTAGACAATATAAATGTTCAAAAGATATTAGTTAAATAGTTAAATTAATCAAAGTAATATAATAAGTCGTCATTTAACTCAACTTGCAGCGACTTAAAACAATTGCTAAACCGAAATTATGATGCACCATTTTCGGTGCATTTTTTATTTTTGGGTTGAATAACTTGAAACGTGGAGATTTGAGAGGCTTGCAACCACGCTAAATATGTGCTAAATACCTTAAGAATCCACATACCCTCTCATATCTCCTGAAAAGGAGAATAAAATGACAAGCTCTACTTATTGGGGACTGCAACCAGCCCATAGTCCTGGTTATGGAATAAATCATAAATATATTGCAAAAAAACTCACCAATAAAAATTGGAAGAGGAAAGCAATTGTAAGGGATAGTATCTATATATATGTAATAAAAGGTACTATTAGCGTTTATAATTCCAATTCTGAAAAATGTATTTATGGAGTTTTTGGAGAACGCGGAGAAGGAATCGATGTTCATTTTGATACGTTGAAAGAAGCAATCTTTTATGCAAATAGCTATTCAGACCATGAAGGTGTATACCCAAAAGAAAAAGGCTCATCCTGGACGATACATGTTGGACCAGTAATGACATTTTCAAACTCAACAAATAAAAAGAAAAAGGGGAAATAAAATGAAAAAAGTACCAGATAGTTATGTAACACGCTCTGGGATGACTATGGGAGAAATAAGAAAGACATTCTCGCTGTCACTTGAGGAAAGAAAGAAATTGCTAAAGGGGACTATAACGCACCTCTCCAACGAAGACTTGAAAAGACTCGAGATACCTATAGAAAGTCAGTTGATAATTACAATGAACCCAAAAAGGAGAAGATAAAATGAGTAAGCTTGTAGAAGAATTACTGAAAATGCTTAAAGAAGGAAACCTAGAAAACAGAGAAAGAATAGTTAAGTCTGAAGGAACGGCTTATCAGTTCATAAGACCTCTAAAGAAAAGTAAAAGAAATAGAAAGGGAAAGTAAAATGGCGAATACAAAAGTTAAAAGTAAATTGGAGAAAAGAATTCTAGAATTATCAAAAATGAATTTACCTAGCCAGGGGAAAGTAGTAAAATCTGATGGGGTGGTATATCAATTCCTAATACCGCCAAAGAAAACTAAGGCTGATAAAAAATAGCCTATAGACTTTTCAATGACAACGTTGTCTTTCTTTAAACTATTTTGAAATAGCTATAGCTTTAAGCATGATTTTAATAGCAATATTATTTTTGATTCCACTAGCAGCCTACCGAGATTCTTCTATACTCACGCTAGTGGTAATTAAAAAAAGCAAAGCTGATGCTGAGGAAAGAATAGATTTAACTAAAAAGAAGAATGTTCAAGATTATCAATGACAACGTTGTTGTTCTTTTAAGTGTTTTGAAATTACTGTAGTTTTTAAGTGTTGATTTAATAACAATATTTTAATGCCGCTAGTAACCTCCCAAGATTGCCCTCTTGGTTTTTTAACCCATACTGGCGGTGTTAAAAGAAAGGATTTATAAATTTCGAATATATTTTTGAATAACAACGTTGTTGTGCTTTGTTCTAAGATCATTTTAAGGGTAAATTTTTATTATGAAAAAAACAGAATTGAATAACTATGAGTAAGAATACTGAAATATTATTAGCTGTTCTTGGAACGACTCCTCAGATTATCACTGAGACGTTATATTATTATACTCACGAACACTATGATTCAATTAGAAGCTTCGATAAAATTATTGTTTTTACAACTACAGTAGGAAAAAAGGTAATGGTTGAAAATTTATTCAAGAAAGGTAAATTGAATAAAATGGAGGAAGATTTAGGACTTAAAAAAGGAACCTTTAAGTTTTCAAAGAGAGATATCATTGTTTTTAAAGATAAAGATAGAGAACTTGACGATACAAGAAGCGAGGAAGATAATCTTATTTCTATGGAAACTATTTTATCTGAAATGAGAAAATATTCAAACGATCCAAAAACAAGAATGACAGCAACATTTGCAGGGGGAAGAAAAGCAATGAGCGCTACCATGTCTGCTGCATTTCAAATGTTAGCTAGAGAACAAGATGAATTAATTCACATTATGGTTCCCGATAAAAAAATGGAACCGCCTGAAAAGTTCAATTGGTATTATCCAGAAGATCCAGCATCTAAAGAAGAAGAACTCTTAGTTTCGAGGCTTCCTGTATTAAAAATAGGAAAATTTCTTCCAATAGATACTAATAAAGGTACATATCTTGAGATGCTAGATTATATGCAAGATTTTATTATAGATTCGGCTCCAATAGATAATTTAACGATCACCAGAAATATATTCAAGCATAACAAGGAAGAATTAGTTTTAAAACCAGCACACGCATCTTATTTAAGATATTTTATTAAAAAAAGAAAAAATGCTGATTGCAATCTTGATTGTAAAGGATGTGATAAATGTTTTAGCTCCTATGATGAAATAGCAGAAGCAATGATAAAAGAAATCTTGGTTGAGCATAGTAAAATCACAAAAGACACTAATAAATATGGACATTTTCTACATGCTAAATCAGAAAGAGAGACATGGCTAGGCAGTAATAGGGTTTTAACATCTGATGGATTAAAAGTATTGCGAGGGATAGCTAGATCGGATATGTCTCGATTAAAAGGCATTATAAAAAAAGCAAATATATCAATGCAATTTAAAAATGATATGCTTATAAAAAATCAGCGCATAAATGCACAAAAACAGTTTGGGGTTACTCTTAGAAACAAAAAAAATATAAAGTTTGAAATTTAATGGTAGTTAGAAATAAAATAATATATAATCAACATAATATGTATAAAAAATATTATGATGACAAATTGAAAAAGATAGAAGAAGAGCTAGGGAAAGAACCTGGTGTTGCTGTTAAAGAAACGATTGCTAGAGAAGTAAGGCGAAAAACTAGTGAATTAAAACATTTTTTTAGCTATGGATTTAGTGTTTTTGAATACTTTCTTCAAGAAGACTTTAGCAAAATAGAAGATAATCCAAAGTTTAAAGCTTTAGATTGCTACTTTGGGCTTACCTGTAATGGGTCCAGAACAAAATATCCAACAGATGCTGAGGGAAAACCTAGCCCTAGAACTATTTTACGTGAAATTGACATTTATATGGTTCGCGAAAACATTAAATTCACATTACTTCAATCCATTCATAGAGCATGGAGGAAAAGGACCTCTTTTAATTTAGAATATTTAATTAAAGATATGTCAGCTCCTATGAAAAGAATGCTGCTTCGAAATGTTCTTGTTTTAGTAAGAAATACTACCTTGATTGACCACGAAAGTCTTGATTTAGATGATGGTGATATAGATGACATACTTGGAAGATTAATCCCAACTATTATTACAAAATTATCGGAAGGAGAATTGATTCAATTTGGTTTAACTAAATATAATGAGTCTAATAAAAACATTGAATTTAATATTTTAAGAAATATAGAACATTCTGCTATTGAACAATTAAAGAACTGTCACTGGGTAGAAGTTGGCTCTAGAACAGATCCAAATGACATGCGAGATATTTTCGGATTTCATGATATATGTTTCGAGTCATTTGAAACTAAAGAGCGTACATTTATATATGTAGAAATAAAAGAGAAACATCCTACTTCTATCACAAGGGGTTATAGTTCCCCTGAATACTCTGATTTTACCAGAGATACGACTACTAAAGGTGGTAAAATTGTTCCTTCTATTCATTTAAAATATGATGGAGTTTGGCATGAGAAAATTACATTAAAGATGGATAATCATCCTTTTGTTTATATGCCTATATTGTCTATTCCTAGAGCTGAGTTAACAGCCTCTAATATAAGCCTGTACCACAAGTATTTAGAATTTAAGAGTATTTTTTACACGGAACTTCTTAAAAACAGGGTACGACCTAAAAAAGATAGCAATGAAGACGTATTAAGAATGTACAGTGTGAACCTAAGGGCTGAACTAGCCGCAATAGAAGGAAGCCTAACTGTTTGTATTACCAGTTTTATCAAAAAGAGGGATAATGCAAACGAGAATGAAATAGAAAATTTAAGATTAGATTTATTAAATAAATGCAATATGCTAACAAATGATGTAGGTGAATTTATAAATAATTTTCAATTTGACCCATTAGATTTAGAATCATCAAGAAAATCTAGTTTAAAAAACATAACAGGAAAACTTCTTACTTTTGAGCAAATAGAATTAAACACACAATCTATTGCTCTAAATCCAAATGAAGCAAAATCTGATAATAATAATTTTAGAATAAAAATATCAAATATAATTAAAGAAGCAACTAGTTTAAAGCACAACATTAATCATGCAAAAATGTATGCAATTGATACTTTTGAAAGCAAAGAATCTGAATTTAATGAATTAAGTTCGGAAAATAAGAAGTTGAAAAAAAGAATAAAAGATCTTGAGTCGAAACAGGTTGCAAGTAGTGGTTATGATAGCAGACATTCATTGATACGTACTTCTGTGGCGGCAAAACTTAAAGATTTATCCAAAGAACTAAACTCAAATTATGTAGATAAAATAGATAGAGCTTTGCAACGTGCTGGTATTGATACATTAAGTGAATATGATAAAAAAGGGAAAAAGGCAAAGGCTAGCAATAAAACTATTAAAGCAGATTTAATGAATAAACTAGATCAGCTCAAAGAATATGTTGACGAATTATTCCAAGAAGGATTAAGACAGGTTGAGCAAAATAAGCCTTTAGAAGAAAGAGATATGAAATATATTGGGATAGCCGATCTAATAAATGATTTTATTGGATATATGAAGATCGATAAAGAGGTCAATGGGAAGAATATTTCTACATTTTTTAAAAAATCTAAAGATATTAAAAAAGAAAAAATAACATTTATTATAATAGCTTAATAACTCCAGAATACAATGTAGATGCAGCCATTTTAATAAATAGAGAATCATTTTTTGAAAGAGTTCTACAAAATCTATTTGAAAATTCCATTATACATAATTGGAAGTTAGTTAAATCTAAGGGTCTGAAAATTCAATTAAACTTTTCTACTATAAGTGATGAAAATATCGCATCGGAATTAAGAGAAAAAACAAATATAAAACAAGAAATCCCTGATAGGCCAGATAGCATAGGATTTATTAAGATTGAATATTCTGATAATGGAAAAGGCTTAAGTGAGAGTGATTATAAAAAAATTGATAGAAAAATTCAAAAACATAAAGGTGGGACTTATGATATTTCTCTTTGTATTGAAAAGCATGATGGATATTCTGTTTTAAATAATAAGGAAAAAAATGGTTATAAAGCATATATTTATATTCCACACAGGTTGCCAGCATTAGCATTAGAGGAGTTTATAAATGGTTAAAGTAATTTTACATGTAGATGATGATTTTAAACAAATAAAAGCAATAGCTGATATTTTTAAAGATGTATACGGAGACTGGACAAAAGCTGATGGTAATAATAGTCCTGCACCTTATTTAAATAGAATAAAGGATATAGACTATATTCAGGCTGATAATCAAAAGAAATATCAATTTGGCCTTTACTCTAAACAAAACAGTATACTCTTGCTCCAAGCAATGTCAGGAGCATCAGGATATAAATTAGCAGAAGAATTGCCCGATCTGCCTGGAGATTTAAAACTTAACTATCTAATATTAGATTTAAATCTACCTAAGAATGATGCAGAATTAAATAGTGCTGAAAAGAGCGATATAGATACAAAAGGCTTTGATCCAGAAGGGGGAGTAAAATTAGCAGGACAGTTAGAAGGGAGTCAAATATATAAACGAAAATCAATGTTTCTGACATTTTTTACTGGAAGACATCAGAATGAGTTGTTAAAAATTCAAAATTTTTATGCACTAGAGTTGCGAACAGGCAAGGTAAATTTTGTTATGAAAGGACAAGATGAATGTTTACACCCAAAGAAACCGTTGTATGCTGATAGGGGTGATGGATGAACTGTTTTAAGAATTAAATGGTTATTATCTTTGTTAATTAATTCTTCTTTTTTATGCGCATAGTTTCCCCATAATAAAAATACGATATCTCTCCTGTTATTACTCAGTAGTTCTATACACTTATCTGAAAAAACTCTCCAACCTGAGTCTTTATGTGAATTGGCTTTATTTGAAATAACTGTTAATGTACTGTTTAATAATAATACTCCTTGCCTAGCCCAATTTTCTAAATTTCCTGATTCTGGAATATATTTTTTTGTATCTGACTTGAGTTCTTTAAATATATTCATTAAAGATGGTGGATGTTTAATGCCATCAGAGACACTAAAACAAAGTCCATGAGCCTGATGTTCTCCATGATAGGGGTCTTGCCCTATAATAACTACTCTAACATTTTCTACAGGAGTTAGATTAAATGCATTGAAAATAAGGTTTGCCTGCGGATAAATTGTTTTGCTGTTATACTCTTCTCTTATGAATACTTTTAATTTCGAAAAATATTCTTTATTAAATTCATCTCCAAGAAGCTTGAGCCATGATTTTTCAATATTAATCTCTTTAGCCATTTAGTCTATATACAAAGGCATCGTTACTAGATAGGACCCCATATTGAAAGAATTGCTAGGGATAACCTTAAGATTATGAGTTGAAACAATTTTTTAAGCACTTCAAACATATCCACTGAATTTCCAGTTATAATTTCCAAG
>ASPJ01000034.1 GCA_000405805.1 Fidelibacterota bacterium SCGC AAA003-L08 | reverse complement strand
CTTTTAACGTGGGATGGCGTGGGATTGTACATGTAATACAGGCTGTGTATCAACATATCTTGCTGGAACAGCAGGTTCTGTAGATGATGGAACAACTACTAGTGAAATTAATGATGGTACTTGTCAAGATGATGATGCTCTTACGGAGGATGTAGTAGAGGGTTGTAATGTTGAAGATTGCGGTTATGATATTGACCTTTCTAATGATTTAGCGATAGATCCATGGGATTGTTGTTCTGCAACTTGTATTACATTTTTAACTTCAGCTCCAGGTGCATGTCCAGCAGATGAAACATGTAATACAGGTGGATGTAATTTCTTTAGAGCAGCAGGCACCGCTGATATAGGTGTATGTTGTGCTCCAGGAAATGATGCTGATGGAGTTGCTATAGACTGTGCTACTCTTGCTGGTGATAACACTTGTGATGAAGCATGTAATACAGGTGCTTGTAATAATGATGGTGGAGATTGCGAATAGTTTCTTACATCTTTTCTATCTAATAATTAAAAAGGGACAGTTTATGCTGTCCCTTTTTTTATTCTCTTTTTTAATTCACTCAATATCTTTTTATTTATTTTCATATCAATTTGAGCATCTATAATCTTAAGACTTGGAATGGTTTTATATTTTTTAAGTGTAGTCTCTAGTTTTCCAATAGTATCTACCTTGCTGTATTTTACATCATATGCTGTTGATATCTTCTTTAGGTCTATATTCTGAGGAGTTGTCCAATATTCATTAAAGATATTTCTATTCAATGATTTTGATACTGGGAGTAATGAAAAAATTCCGCCACCATTATTATTAATAATGACAATAGTTAAATCGATATTATATTGTTTTGCAATTAAGAGACTATTTTGATCATGGAGAAAACTTAAATCTCCAATTAATAAAAGATTTTTTCCCTTAGAAGTTTGAGCAACGCCTAAAGCTGTTGATATAATCCCATCGATTCCACTAGCGCCCCTATTTGAATAAGTATTAATATGAATGTCTTTATTTAATTTTCCAAGCATATCTATATATCTTATTGGCATTGAATTCCCGATAAATAAATTTTGATTATCATCCATTGATGACAGGCAGGCTTTTGCAATAGTCAGCTCACTCCAACGGTCCTCATTATTAATAATAGAGCTCATTTTATTATCTAGATTTAATATATAATCATAGAAATCAGTATTATTATTCCCTGGCGTAGAGTTTATTATAACATCAATAAAATCTTCATATTTACAAGGTATAACAGTTGGGCAATCATCATTAAATCGATTAGCTTTATCAATTAATAGTGATGAAAAAGACATTCTATTAATATTATTGTTTTCCCAATAATGGATTTGATTACATAAATTTTTTGATACAGGTTTTTGCCCAATACGAATAACTAGATCAGGTTTAACATTAAGATTATTTATATAGTGGTCATATAAAGCTATAGAAGATTTATTATTAAAACGCATTTGTGATAATGAATCTACTAGTACAGGTGCTCTTAAGTGATTAGAGAGTTGGGTTATTACTCTTTTATTTAATTTATGATTTAATCGTCCAATTATAATCAGTGGCCTTTTACATGTATATAGATTAAATATATCTTCAAATGGAAGCATCTGCCAGTTAAATGTATCATTAAGTATTATTTTTTTACTTTTTAAATTTTTACTAAGATATTTTGATTTTCCTAAAGACTGAGATGTTTTGAAATCATCTAGATGCATATTTATATGAATAGGGCCAGGAGTAATCCCAATATCATTTTTTTTGGCAACAAATTTTAAACTTTCATCAATTTCACTAAGGGTATAATCATATTCATTATCTAGAGGTATATCAATATTTTTTCTAACAAAGTTTCCATATATATTCCTCTGTTCTATCGTCTGGTTCTCCCCGGAGTTTAATAGATTTGCAGGTCTGTCAGCAGTTATTACAACTAGGGGAATTCGAGATTGACTTGCTTCAATAATAGCAGGGAAATAATTAGCAACAGCAGTTCCAGACGTACATATTAAAATAGTAGGAGTATTAGTTTTTAGTGCCATCCCAAGAGCAAAATAAGCAGCAGATCTCTCATCAACTATACTATGACAATTAAATTTGCCATGTTGAATAAATGATAGTGAAAGTTCTGTATTCCTTAATCCAGGGGAGATACATACATTGTAGATTCCACGTTTATATAATAGTTTTGCAATATCAGAGTATATATTATTCATGATTAAGGTTTCCAAATATAGAGAGTATTGTTTTGAATTTTATTTCGGTTTCTTCCCATTCATCTTCTGGGATGGATTTTTCTACAATTCCTCCACCAGCAAAAATTTCCATTGTATTATCTATTACATAGGCGGATCTTAATGCTACACAGAAATCACCGTTGCCTATTTTATCTATCCAACCTAAAGGGCCTGAGTACCATCCCCTATCATAGAGTTCATATTTAGCAATTAGTTTCAGAGCATTTTCTGTTGGTATTCCTGCAATGGCAGGTGTAGGGTGTAAAATTTTCACTAAGTCTAATGTATGAGTATTATTTTTCAATGTTCCAGTAATTGTAGTTATTAAATGCTGAAGATTGTGTAGTTTAAATATATAAGGTTCTTTAGATATTTTTATATTAATTAATTCAGGGTTTAATAATCGTTTTATTTCCTTAACAACAATGGCATGTTCTTCAATATATTTTTTATTATTCTTAAGTTTATTTTCTAAAATTATATCATTACCAGTATTATCACCACGACTAATTGTTCCTGCAACAGCCTCAGTAGTTATTTCACCATTATTATTATTGACTAATCGTTCAGGAGTAGATCCTAAAAAAGTTCCGCGCTCAGGTATCTTAATAAAATAATTAATACATTCAGGATAAATCTCTCTTAATTTTTCAATAGCAGAAGCTAAATCTAGAGTGTCCTTTAGCTGGATATGTTTTATTCTAGAATAAACTAATTTATTTATATCATTTAATTTTATATCATTAATTATTTTATTAACAGTATCTAAATAATGATCTTTATCAATAGTATTTCCATCAGTATCACTTATTGATTCATTCATAGGAGATGATTTTATTGAATTACAATTTTTAATATGATTATATATATTATTTATTGCTTGGCAATCAGATTCTGCAGAAGATTCTTTCTGTATTTTCTTTATTATTGTTATCCAGGTATTAGATTCATTAAAGGTTATCATGCATTCTGGAAGGATGAAGTATCCTCTTGGGAACTTATCCCATGTTTTACTATTTTTGGAATCTATATCAAATTTATATCCACCAAAAAATTTAATAGACACGTCATCATTTTCTGAAATATCAATTATAGAATTTAATTTTTCATCAATTTTATTAGCAACTAATTTTAGTTGGTTAGAGTTTGATATCTCTATTATATCAACTGAGTCAAAACCAATAAAAGATAAATTAGATTTATTATTCTCAAAAAAGAATTGATGTTTTTCATCATAAAATTTGTTAGAAATTATATTTTTAATATCAAGGGGCTGTATTTTTTTAGTATATGAAAAAAACTTATTATAATTTTTATCATTATAGAGATTATTTAATTTTGATTTTAATCTCCCATCATTTTTTATATCAATTATATATTCTTTTCCCATTATTTAATTTAATAGTTAGAATCGAAGTTTAACAATGAATAGAATATATTATTAATATGTAAATTTGATACAAATATTTAACTAATTATTATAGAAATGCCTGAATTTATACATACCGGAAAAGATAAGAAAAAGTTTGTTGAAAAGATGTTTGATGATATATCTCCTCATTATGATATTCTAAATAGGGTGTTGAGTTTTGGAATTGATAAATACTGGAGAAATAAATTAATTCAATCAATGAATATTATAAATGATCAATCAATATTGGATGTAGCAACTGGTACGGGTGATGTTATTTTTGCAATAAACAAAAAATATAATGTAGAATCTACTGGATTAGATATTTCCAAAAAAATGCTAAATATAGCTAATATGAAACTTGAGAAAATCAAGAATAAACAGAGGAATATTGCATTCATACATGGAGATGCAGAAAAATTACCCATGGAAGATAACCTGTATGACCATATATGTATTTCTTTTGGATTTAGGAATTTAGGTGATTATAATATTGCACTGAAAGAATTCCACAGAGTATTAAAACCTGGGGGAAAATTATCTATTCTAGAATTTTCTAAATCTAAATCAAAATTTTTTAACAAGATTTTTCAATTTTACTTTAATAAGATTCTACCTCGAGTTGCATCTTTAATCTCTCGGGCAGATGCATATAGATATTTACCAGAATCAGTGAAATATTTTCCAGATCAGTCAAAGATTAGTAATTTTTTAGATAGCAATAATTTTATAGATATTAAAATTCAACCCTTAACATTTGGAGTTGCAACAATTTACAAGGGTATTAAGAATTAATATGCTAGATAATATTAAAAATAACCCCAATTTTAAAGTATATCTTGCAAAAATTGGGTTAATATTTACTACATTGGCTTGGGGAGCTACTTTTGTTATTACAGATAAGGCTCTTGATCAAATGCCTCCATTTACTCTTAATGCCCATAGATTCTTAATTGCATTTTTATCTACATATCTAATAATTTTTATGGTTAATAGATATAATAAGTCTGAAATATCCAATATAACTAAGTTAGAATTTATTGGAGCTTTAGTATGTGGAACATTGCTGTTTTTAGGCTATTCCTTTCAAAATTTTGGTTTATTTGGGAGTATATCATCAGGATCTTCCACCCCTACTCATTCAGCATTTATAACGAGTGTTAGTGTAGTGTTGGTCCCATTATTTTTAGTGATAACAGGAAGACAAAAAATATCGGGGAGGATATGGTTTTCTGTATTTTTAGCCTTAGTAGGATTATCAATGTTATTGAATCCACTTGAATCAGGATTTATTAAAGGTGATATTTTAACATTTGGATGTGCGATATTTTTTGCATGTCATATTATTGCTCAAGATAATTATGTAAAGAAAAATATTAATATATTTAGATTTTTTTTAGTTCAGATTGGGGTGGCATCTATATTATCATTTTTATGTAGTTTTATATTTGAATTTAATCATCCTGTGATTTGGTCTAATACGGTTATTAATGCAGTATTAATAAATGGAATTATTGCAACAACTATAGCAATAATGATAATGGTATGGGCTCAAAAAATAGTCACTCCAAGTCAGACAGCAATTTTTTTTAGTTTAGAACCTTTATTTGCAGCATTGTTTTCATTTCTATATTGGTTAATCTTCCCAGAAACACAATATGTACCATTAGGTTTAATAGGTTGGTTGGGCGGTTTAGTTATTATATTCGCAATTATAAGAAGTGATAACTAATCAATATTAAAATCACCACCTTAATATAAAAAATACTCTTTTCACAATTTTTATAAGCTTGAATATTCTTTTTTATTATTAATAAAATATTGATAAACAATGGATTTTGAAAATATAGTATTTCCTAATAACTCTTCATCAGATATTTTACGAATTTTCTTTATAACAGCTCTTCTGTTTGAAATAATTTGGGGATGTATAATAATCCAGCCAATAGCTCTTAATTGAGCCAATGAATGTAAGAATCTTAAGCTTAATAAATCTTTTACAGTTGATGTTAATTCCATAAACAATCGAGGGAATAAAAACTTTATACTATTAGACATATTATAATTAGATAATAATAATAATAAACTATTACGGTGATTTAAATATGTTTTATAGGGAGAGTTATATGATAATGTTTCACCACCTAAATGATAAATAGTTGATGTAGGATTTATATATACGGAATAACCCTTCAGCTGGCATTTCCAATGGTAGTCAATTTCTTCCATATGAGCAAATAGTTGCTCATCAAATCCTCCAATATCTTTAAAGAGGGATTTTCTAGTTATAAATCCAGTTCCACTTGCCCAGAATACTTTTATCGAATCATTGTACTGCCCCAGATCCTTTTCTATGGTATTAAAAATCCGCCCTCTAGCAAATGGATAACAATATTTATCAATAAATCCACCACTTGCCCCTGCATAATCAAATTCAGTTTCATTTTTCTTGTTTAATATTTTTGGTTGTACAGATGAAATATTAGTATCATTATTAATTGTTTTCATTAGTTCTGTAAGCCAATCGACAGATACTTCTGTATCGTTATTTAAAAAAACTAAAAACTCTCCATTTGCATGGGTAGCTCCATAATTACAGCCACCTGCATATCCTTTATTATGATCTAAGTTTAATATTATTATTTCAGGAAATTCTGATTGGTTTTTATCTATACTATTATCAGTTGAATTATTATTTACAATAATAATTTCAGCATTATATAATTTTGATTTATATAAAGACCTCAAGCAGTTATTTAATATATCATAACCATTGTAGTGTGGAATAATTATAGATATTGTAGACATACTAATTATTATTTCTGAAGATTTTTAAGATCTTCGATAAATTGTGTTGCTACAGGATCTTTAGGATTATGTTGTAGCCAAGTTTTAAGTTCATTAATTGCATCCTCAATGTTATCCCTTTTAGCATATGCTATTGCTAAATTATATCTAAACTCTGCTATATCTGGGTATTTAGTTTTAAATATATTTAATATTTCAATACCATTTGGCAGAACAGTTACCTTGTTTAGTCCCTCCCTTAAAAGTGATTTAGCTTCTATAGTTGGATTCATTTCTTGAAAATCAATTAATAGTTCTATACCATTAGAATAGTCATCAAGATAATCAGTATATATTTGGAATAACATATTTATGTTTTGGATATCTAGAATATTATTATCTCTTATATTATTGGCTGTAATTGTTGCTTTCTCTATATCATTTGCCATTGCATAAAAAGATGCAATTTGAATATTTAGAGGTATATCAATATCTATGATATCATCAGGGAAATATAAATTCATTTGATCTAATACAGTCACAACATGCTCATTATTTTTTTTAATTTGAAATTCAATCTCGCCATAGTTTTGTCGATTAATAGTTTCTACTAACCTTGCATTTTCCTGTAATTTATCTATTGCAAGCTGGAGGAATCCAGATCGATAATTCCCAACTAATCTTAATATATGATTAGGGAAATATACATCAGGATTATTTAAGTTGGTGTATCTATACATTCCTTTATTTTCATCATTCTCAATATATTCATTATAATCATCAACAGTTTTGATTTTGATATTTTTATCTGCTTCAGTAATGTTAAAATTCATCTTATCAAAATTGATTTGTGGTCCTCTGGAATTTGTAATTTGATAAACAAGTCCCTGCATTTCAAGATAATTATCAAGACCTAATCTATTAGAAGGAGCTACTGTAACTGCAAAGTAGATTGGTCTATCTTTCTCTATATTTTCTAATATTTGGAGAATCATAATATCTTGTACTTTTAAATAATTTGATAGAGTAGGATTTAATTGTAAGGTAATTTCCTTATCATATAAATTCAAGTTTATTGGTGCAGGAGACCATTGGACTGGTATCCCATGTTCCTTTGGAGAGTATTCTTGAGCCTGTTTTAAATCACATTCTCTATAATTTTTAAATATAGAAGTCAATTGAGATTCTATATATTTCCAGTGAGCATTACTCCATTCCTCAAGGGCAAATGCAGTACCAGTGACAGGGTCTAAATATTGACAACAAGCATATCGATAATCAATTTTTTCATGTTTTGCATCACAAACACAATTGTTATTGTCATCACAGAAATCTTCGGCCTCATCCCATTGGCCATTATTATTTCTATCAGTATATGATTCATTATAATTCCATCTTCCATCTCTATTTAAATCAGTATATTCTTCACCTGAATCCCAAACTTCATTACCCATAGTATCAGAATTCCAACCCGGGTCATCTTCGCAGATATCTTGAGTTTCATTACAGTCAGTAAAAACTTCACCCATATCATATTTCAAACTATTGGGAAAGTCTATGCTATAATCACAATAATATTTTTTTTCTGGGTCATAATTGAGAGCATCAGGGTCCTTGCATCCAGCCTCATCATCTAAATAGAATCCAGAATCCCATTTCTCATTTCCATTTGAATCAGTGTATCTTTCATTAGAATCCCATTTCCCATTACTATTGGAGTCTGTATATTCTTCAGCGGGATTAATTATCCAATTTTTATTAGTTACCCACTTATCTAAACTTAAAGTTATTTTTGGTTCCTGATTTTTCAATTGGTCTATGTACCATGGAGTATTTAGTAAACTTAGATTAACAACACGGATATCTGTTCGAATATTTTCAACTTCCTGTAAATACCAGAGGGGGAAAGTATCATTATCTCCATTTGTGAATAGAATTCCATGAGGCTCACATGAATTCAATAAGTTGTAGGCATAATCCCAAGCTACATAATTCCCTTTTCTGTTATGCTCATCAAAATCTTTTATAAACATAACAAAAGGCATAGCTATAAATGTAAAACCAATTATTCCACCATATATAGTTTGTTGTATTTGCTCTTTGATTTTCTCTTTTACAAGGAAATTACTTAATTGTTCTAATAATCCACTAAGCCCAATACTTATCCAAATTGAAAAAACAAAGAAACTTCCAACATATGAATAATCACGTTCCCTAGGCTGAGGATCATATTGATTTAAGTAAATAATAATTAGGAGGCCTGTAGCGAGAAATAATGATAACAATGCTAAAGCACGCCTGTAATCTGAATAAAAATGATAAATAATTCCTATTAAACCTAATATGAATGCTAATGGGAAGAAATACCGGAACATATCCACACCCTGCAAAGTTTTTATATGCTGGCTGTTATCCCATATTCCATTTCCATTTGAATCAGTGTATCCTTCATTAGAATCCCATTTCCCATTATCATTTAAGTCTATAAATTCTTCACCATCGTCCCATATTCCATTTCCATTTGAATCAGTGTATCCTTCATTAGAATCCCATTTCCCATTATCATTTAAGTCTATAAATTCTTCACCATCATCCCATATTCCATTTCCATTTGAATCAGTATATCCTTCACTAGAATCCCATATTCCATTTCTATTAGAATCTTTGTAATCCTCTGCCAAGGTATTTAGTTCCCAGCTTTTATCTTCCCATTTTTCTTTTCCAATAAATTGCCATGCAAAATAACGAAGATACATTTCTTTAATTTGGTAGTTCCATACGAAACTGGCTATTTCATTTTTAGTAGGTCCGGGATCCCAGCGGCCATTATTATTTCTATCAGTATATGGTTCACTATAATCCCATTTATCGTTACAATTTTCATCGGTATATTCTTCTAACTTATTATGAGTATACCTATTCCAATATTGATTTTCATCACGCTTGATTGTAGACCCTCTATCTAAAATAGACCATTGTCCATATTGGTCTCTATTCATATATGATATGAATTCTTTTAATGTATTTGGGCTATTTTCATTTATTCGTGGTTCCTGAGAAGCTCTTATAAAAATTATTGAATAGGTTGAAAAACCAATATAGATCATTAAAAAAGATGCAATAGATATTTTTAACAATTGGGAGGTTTTTTTCTTTGTAATTAATAGTGCTGATCCTACAAGCAAAAACAGCAGTAGTGATAAAGGTAGCAACAACTTAGAAATAGCATCCCATAAATATGTTATCCAGGACCATTCGCCACTAGAATTAATTCCATTAAACTGTAACCCAAAATATGGGATTTTATATAATTGATCGATTAAATTAGGAACACCTTTTATAGTACCAATATATATAGCCATTAATATAAAAAGGGAACATATTGTTGCTATTGTTATTCCCGTATATTTTTGATCTATAATTGTAAAAACACCTATAGCACCAAGAAAAATAAATGGAGATATCCATAGTAATGAAACTGTATCTATCATAATAATAAGCACCATTAACATAAGGACTAAAAAAGAACCTAATATTGCTAAAGGATGGGATTCATATTTTTTGAAATATATAATTAATGCAATAAAAGGTAGAGCCAATAGATTTAGTAAATGTACAGCAGTAGCAAGTCCAAGGATATAGGCGATTATAAGTATATATCGATAATTACTAGGTTTATCATGCTCCTTACTCCATTTTAATATTAGCCATACTATAATAGCTGTAAAAAATGTTGATAGAGAATATACTTCTGCTTCGACTGCATTAAACCAGTGTGAATCTGTTACAGCAAATGTCATAGCCCCAATAAATGCGGCTCCATAATTAATTATTTTATCAGTAGTTGACTTTGTTCTCCCCTTCCACTCTTCAATAAGTTGAACTGAAATCAAATAAACGAACATCACTGAAAATGCACTTACTAGTACTGATATAATATTTACACGTGCACCTATATCTAAGAATAATGGTATTTGAGAAAACATATTCCCTAATAATAAATATAATGGAGTTCCCGGTGGATGAGGTACCCCCATAGTTACAGATGTAGCAATAAATTCTCCACAATCCCAGAATGAAGTGGTAGGAGCCATTGTGACTAAATAAATAATAAATGAAATTAGAAATGTAATTCCAGCAATTATTTGATTTATGTTATTATTTAGTTTTTTCATACTATTAATTAATATTTATGAATTCTAACATAGTCTTATAGTTTTTTAAAAATTGAGATTTAATACCTTTATGATCTTTTTTATTTAGTTCAGGATCAGATTTAACAATATTAAAGGCACAGTCTCTCGCATGTTTTATAATTTTAGAATCGATTGTATAATTTACTAATTTTGACCGTAAGTGACCATGTTGTTTTGTCCCAAAAAATTCTCCGGGTCCTCGTAATTTTAAATCTTCATCAGATATTTTAAACCCATCATTTGTTTTTTCCATAATATCAAGTCTTAATGAGCCATCTCTTGTTGATTTATGTTTTACTAATATACAGTAACTTTGTTCAATTCCCCTACCAACTCGGCCCCTTAATTGATGTAACTGGGTTAAGCCAAATCTTTCAGCATTTTCTATTAGCATAATAGTTGTATTAGGAATATTTACACCAACTTCAATCACAGTTGTAGATACTAAACATTGAATTTCATTGTTGAACATTTTTTTCATCTGCTGATCACGTTCATCTTTTTTCATTTTTCCATGTATATATCCAAGGCTATAATCTTTTAAAATTTTTGATTTCAATTTTTTATATCCAACTTCAGCAGCTTGCAAATCAAGTTTTTCTGATTCTTCTATTAATGGATATACAATAAAACACTGCCTACCATCATCCATTTGGTTTTTCATAAATGAATATACTTCATCTAATTTTTCAGGTTCTACAACTCTTGTTATAATAGGCAATCTATTTTTTGGGAGCTCATCTATGATAGATATATCCATATCTCCATGAATTGCAAATGCGAGTGTTCTGGGTATAGGAGTAGCAGTCATTGCTAATATTTCGGGGTTATATCCTTTTTCAATTAACATTTTTCTATGTTCTACCCCAAATCGATGCTGTTCATCAATAATAATCATTCCCAGATTATTAAATTCAACATTATCCTGAATTAAAGCATGTGTTCCAACAATTAGCTGTATAGTCCCATTTTCTAAATTTTCTTTTATAGCATTTTTCTCTTTGACTGTATGTGCACCAATTAGTATTTCACAATTTATATTCACTTTATCGCAGTATTCTAAAAAACTAATGTAGTGTTGTTCTGCTAATATTTCTGTGGG
>ASPJ01000033.1 GCA_000405805.1 Fidelibacterota bacterium SCGC AAA003-L08 | reverse complement strand
GAATTTATATTATGGAATCAAAAAAGATAATTTTGGTTTTTGGGGTGGAGCGTTTCCTCTTAATTACAACCCCGGCTTAGACATCCATTTCTATCCAGATAGAATGGTAGATATTCCATTTATATTGTTCAACAATGCTTCTACAACAGGATTTGCAGGATATATATATATGGTTAATTGGTTTATATCTATAGATGATAATTATGCAGAAATAATTAAAGAGGATAATGTAACATCAAAACATATAGATCCATTTACAATAGGTTTTGATTTTCCAATGAAATGGAGTAGCTATTTAGATATACACCCAAGAGCATTTATATCGCTTAATGATAAAGTAGATCCGGGGCCAATGACATTTGGACTAGATATGAGCTTTGTTGAATTTTTTAAAATAAAGCCAACGCTCTCGTATTATTATTCTACTCAACTTATTGAAAATAATCAATATAATGCGACTCATTTAAGATTTAAACTTAATATTATTGATTTCACTTTTTGGTCAGATATCGCTCAGTATGTAGATGTAACAAATAATAATGAAATAACAGATTACATGTATGTATGGATGGATTATAATTATAAATTATTTAATAGCGAAATGGGCTTAGTATTTATTAAGCCAACAATTAGATATCAAAGTGGTCAATCAGGAAACCCTGATTATAGTAGGATGAAATTTGAATTAACGACTGAAATTAAATTTAAATAGATATCTCAAAACTAATTTAAGATGCCAGCAGTTATTTGCTGGCATTTTTATTTATAAGGACTTAAAATGAAAAATATAGTAATAACAGGTGTAAGTACAGGTATTGGTTATAGTGCAACTAAAAATTTAATTGAAAATAAATATAGAGTCTTTGGAAGTGTAAGAAAACAGGAAGATGCAGATAAGCTAAAAAAGGAGTTTGGAGAAAATTTTTATCCATTACTATTTGATGTAAGAGATGAGAGTGCAATAGAAGCAGCGTCCATAGAGGTTGAAAAAGTTGTAGGTGATAATGGGGTTGATTGTCTTATTAATAATTCAGGTATTGCACTTGGAGGACCAATATTACATTTATCTAAGGAAGTTTTTAAAGAACAATTTGAAGTTAATTTATTTGGAGTAGTTTCAGTTACTAATATTTTTNCAAAACTATTAGGTGCGTATAAAGATTCAAAACACTGTGGTAAAATAATTATGATCAGCTCTGTTTCGGGCAAGCGATCTTACCCCTTTGTAGGCCCATACACAGCTTCTAAACATGCATTAGAAGGTTTCTCAGATTCATTGAGACGTGAATTAATGCTTTATGGAATAGATGTAATACTTGTAGAGCCAGGACCTATTAAAACAGCTATATGGAATAAAGCTCCAAGCCCAGATGATAATCCTTTTCTAGGAACTGATTATGAAGAATCTTTAAAAATATTTTATAAGGAAGTAGTAATAAAAGGTAAACAAGGGTTAGAATCAGAATCAGTAGCTAAATTAATTAAACAAATTATTGAGTTAAAAAAACCTAAAACTCGGTATGTTATTTCAGCAAATAAATTAAGAGATTATTATCTTCCAGGTTTATTTTCAGATCGTTTTTTTGATAAAATAATTGGTAAGATGTTAAGGTTAATAAAGAAATAATTATCTATTGATTTAATATAAAATTAACCATCATTATGATATCTAGAATATCAATTAATCCATCCTGATTCATATCTGCGAGAAAGTTTTGTTCAGGAGTTGGTTCAATCTCATCCATTATAAAATTAATTGTCAATAATATGTCAAGTATATTCCACTCTCCATCATTATTAATATCACTTGGATAGAAAATGGTTAATAAATTATTTTCAGAATCAATATGTACCCAGATAATATCATCTTCCATAGTAATACAGAAATCACAATCATTAACAGATATATGAGATACATAATCAATAAGAGGTCCTGTAATACCAATTGTATTATATTCATAGGGTGACATTTCATTGTAATAAAGATTGATATAGTCATATAAATCATCCATTACATGTAAAGTAATATTATTATATGTTATATTTTGAGTTTCTTCAATGTTTATGATTAGTGAATCTTCATATACTTCTCTTGAAGCAATAATTTTCATAAATTCATTTTCAATTTGCTCTTCATTATTAACTTCTATCCAGTAAGCTCTTGAGGATTCATCTAAGTTTACGTTTATATAATCAGGATCATCATTAAGTTCAAATTGACTTAGCCAATCACATACATGTTGTTCATCGAAAACAGAAAATCCATGTGAACCTATTGGGTCATTATCAATCCACATATTCTCATGATGTCCTTCTAGCATAATTTGATACATCTCTTCAGCATGAGTACGATGAGGCTCAGATGCACCAAAATCAAAATACAGGGGTATGTTTTTAAGATTATAATGCATGCTTTGTGTAGAATCTAAAAAATATATAGCACTATTTCTGTGGTATTCAAAAGGTACTTCATCATAGTTTCCTCCAAACCACTCAATCATTGAATTATTTCCATCCATTTCAATTGCTCTACGTTCACAATCTAATATTCCTGATGCTGATGCAGTAGCTGCAACCATTGGCTCTTTAGGATCCAAATGATTATTAGCATAAATCATCCCAGAAGCTCCTCCCATTGAACCTCCAACCATATATATTCGATTTTCATCAATATTATAATTATCAATCATCCATTCAATAGCTTCTTTTACCATATACTGAGCTTCTTGATGATTATAATTATTAGATGAACCTCCGAAGGGTGACATAAAAATCCAATTTCTAAAATTTGCTTCCTCATCAAAAGTTGTTGAGAAAGTAGACATATGGTTTCCACCCCATTGATGAAATCCTATTAATAGGGGATATGTTGTTTCTAAATTAAAATTTTCAGGGAGTTGATATGCAAAAACATCTAATTGTTCTCCATTCTCATACAATATTTGTTCATAAACTGTTTGAGCATATATAACCGTGGTTATTATTATAAGTATATATTTCATTATAAAGTATATCTCTACTTTAATTAATCAATATTAATTAGTTTTAGCATTATTATCATATTTATACTGAATCAACCTGCCCTTTTCATAATAATTTTTCTTTAATAGAGCTCCATCCTTATCATATTCAATCCAGTCCCCAGTTAATAGACCATTTGTATAGTTTATTTCTTCCTTCAATTGTCCATCACTATAATAGGATAACCATTTTCCATCTTTTTTTGTATCTGTAAATATCTCAATTCTCTCAATTTGTCCATTAGTATAATAAGAAATTAAATTTCCGTCTGCCTTACCATTTTGATAAATTACTTCCTTGCTTAATGAGGGACGTTCTAATTCTTCTAATGCTTCACAGGGGTGATAATAGAGCCATTTCCCATCTTTCTGATTATTTTTATAATTACCTTCTTCTTTATTATAGTAATAAGTGTAGCTATTATAGTGTTTCCTCTCTTTTTTTATTGAAATCCATTTTCCATCTTTCTGATTTTTTTTATAATTACCTTCTTCTTTAGCAAATTTATTATTATCAAAATAAACAATATAGAATCCATCATACATTCCATTTTTATAATTTACTTCGCTTGTTATTTTCCCGTCTTTAGTATATTGGACCGATAATCCATGGGTTTTTCCCCTTTTATAATTTTTCTGTGATTCAAGCTTACCATCAGAGTAATAATAGAACCATTCTCCAGTTTCAAGTCCTGATTTATAAGCTCCTTGCTTTTCTATTTGACCATTATCGTAATAATAAGTCCATACGCCTGTTTCTCCCCACCCAAATAATCCTTCAGATTTTTTCATTCCATTTCTATGGAATTTCTCCATTGTAGAAACACAACCTATAAGGAAAAGCATCAATATAGTTAGTATAAATATTTTTTTCATATTAGAAACTCCATATAAATTTCAAACATTAAAAGTTACAAAAAAAAATGCAATAAAAGAAGAAAGCTCCAAAAAGGAGCTTTCTTATACGTTAAGGAGGAGGTTGAATCGAAATCAAGGAGGAGGTTTGAATTATCGATCAACTACCAGAAGTTAGTAACAAAATACTATTAAAACCTAAAATTATTAATTATTTTTTCATTTTTATTAATATTTTTCTGAAATAATGACATCATTGCTAATTTTTTTCATCCAAAGATATGCTGTAATGGCTGTTATGATACTTGATAGTACAATAGAATACCATATGTATATAATATCTTTATGATATACAACAATGAATATATATGATAAGAGGGCATTAATAAACAAAACTCGTAAAAAGGTTATAATGAGAGTAGGCATGCCATAGCCAAGGGCTTGCATAGCTCTACCACTATTCATTGCTACTGCTATAAATGGGTAAGCAAAAGGTACAATAGAAAAATATTTTATTACATGATCTAATTCATTTTGGCTTAATTCGAAGGGGGAAAATATATAAGTGCTAAACATATAAAATATTCCGAAAAATACTATTCCAATATAAATACTTCTGATTATTGCATAATCAATTATCTGTTTTATCAAATCAAACCTTTTAGCACCAAAGAACATTCCAACCAGCGTAACTAATCCTGTCGCTATAGATATTATTATTAAAAAGAAAATATGTTCTATTCTACCAACCATTGCAAATGCTTCGATAGCATCCTCATCTACAATTAATGTATTGCATATTCCCATCCAGAAAGCCATAATTATCATTGATGCTGCTGCTGGAAGGCCTAATTCTAAAATTTTACCTATCATTGTCCGATTGTAGACAAACTTTTTTAAATTTAAATCTAAATAGCAGGATTTCTTTAATAGAATAGAATATGTGAATATAATAAATACAACTATTTGACTAATTACAGTAGCTAGTGCTGCTCCTTGGATTTGGTAAAAATATATAAGTATAGGATCCAGAATAATATTTAGCAAAGTTCCAATTCCTATTACTTTCATTGCAAAAACATTATCTCCTTCTCCAGACAAAATTGATCGAAAAAATATACCTAAAATCATGAAAGTAGTCCCAGAAATTATAATATAGAAATAATCTAAGGAATATTTTAATGCATCATTACTAGCCCCTTGCCATAATACGATCTTATCTGCAATAAAATAATATAATATTGTTATAAACAGACCTATTATAACTCCTAATAGTATAAGATGTTCGGCTGTGCTATTCGCCTTTTCTTTATCACCAGCCCCAATAAATTTTGAAATAAGAGCTGTTCCTCCTGATCCTAAGCCAAATGTTATTCCCATAACTATAAACATAGAGGGAAATAAATATCCTAAAGATGCCATTGCATCTTCAAAGTGAACATAATTATTTATAAAATACATATCTACAACTGTATACAAAGTATGGGCTAACATACCAAGCATCATTGGTATAGAAAGTTTCCAAAGGGCTTTTTGAGGGTTCTTAATAAATTCTTGAGTTCGGTTTTGGTTATTTTTCATTTAATTAGAAAAAGTAGGTTAGGCTAATTTTTAAATTAGAATGTTTTTCTAGATTATTAAATGAGGATACTCCAGATCCTTTAAAAAATTTAGAAATATTAATCGAACTTTGAATATAATCATTTAAAGTATAATTAATTTCAGTTCCAACAGAATATCCATGGCCTTTTCCGAGATTATAAAGTATAAAATTATTTAATTCGATTGTATCATCTAAAAATATTCTAGAAGTTGAAATTACAATCATATACTCAGATAGGATAAATAGGGGAGGACCTATTCCATATATCTTTTTAGCATTAAAATCATATGTTCCAAAAAGTTGAGTTGTAGTATTAAATTTAAATAATTCAGGATATTCTACTTGTATAATTCCTTGTAAAAACTTTTCATTTTTATTGGCAATATAGAAAGCATTCTCAAAGCGAAAAGTAAATTCATCATACATATACAATAAGTTTGTTCCTATCATCTGAATATTTTCATTATGGAATCTATCACGACTATTCAAATATGAAATAGCAATTTCAGCTTGATTCATATTATATTGAAAATCAACCCCATATTCAATATGTCTATTAAATTCAGGAGCATTTAAGCAATCGCCATAGTCATTATCACCATATATAAAACATTCAAATGGGATTTGTGAATTAAAACGATGTTTAAATTCATCATAAGACATAACTAAGTTGATTTTAAAATCATCATAATACAGCGTGGATGAAATAGAGTAAATTCCAACTTTTCGATCAACTCCTGATGCAAACATATAATTGAAGTCATATGGATTGATATTATCTGTAGGATTATTACCATCAGCAAAACCCCACGAAATAATTTGTTTTCCTATAGTTATTTCTCCAAAAGAAGGATAGTAAGAAAAATAATATTCTCTAAAGTTAATTTTTTCATTAGGATCTGTACCCCAATCATATTCTAGTGCAATATTAGATTTAAAGTCAATATCTAGAAATGAATAATTCAAATTCAAATCAACAAATCGAATAGGTAACTCTGTATTTTTATAAGTTTTTAGATTAAAATTGTATGGGAGGTGTATTTTTCCTGAGTAACTAAATTCAGCATTTAAATTATTAAATAATAAAATAGAGAATAAAATAATTTTCAGATTCATCTATTTACGAGGTAATCTTTTCATATTTTTTTCTTGGAATAGCTTGTTCTTTACTCCAGTATTAATATTTAAATTTGAGAATACAAGTTTTGTGGTTGATTTTTTTTGAATATTTTCAACAAATATTTCAGATACTAAATTAAAAGAATCTATTAATTGATATTTAAATTTTTTCAATTTTAATAAATTTCCATTTTTATCATAAGATTCTTCTTTTATAGTTAAATAAGTATCATCCTCAACCCATGTTACATGTCGAGAGTATTCACTATCGATTCCATTTGGAGTACTCTCTAAGATATAATAGGATTTCCCAGGAGTATCAGTATTATCATTTGTATGGGAACCATCTGCTAAAACAATATTACTATTAGTTATTTCAAATGTATAATCTTTTATTTGTCTACTAGTCATATCTTCATAGCTTAAGTCAGAGCCCATGAATGAATCAGCTTTTTTATTTGATGAAATTCTTCTAATTTTTTTAAATCCAGGTAGCCATAATCGGATCTCATCATCCTGATTGTCATGTTCAATTTTTAGATAAGAAACTCCTTTATCATCAGCAGGCGATAGGAACCATAGTATCTGCTTAGCATTATTATCCTTTGAAATTGATTTAATCTTAGATTTCCGTACTCGTCCTTTTTTATTTGTAATTTCCATATTTAGCTCAGAAGATACATCATTAGGGGATTCACGATTATCCATAAGTATTGAAAGTTCTTCTCCTGTCATTGAGAATATTATTGATATAAATAGAACAATTAAAAACTTCATCATTTATTTTTCCTTAAATACTCTTTATTTATTTCAATTAAAGATGCAAGCAAAGTTAATGTCCCAATAGATGTAGATAACATAGCAAACACCATTAATCCACCCATATAATTTAATGGAATTAATGCTGAAAAAAGAAGAGTAACAAATCCCATATTTGATAAAACATCAAGTAATATAGGATACCCAACATCATCAATATTATCCTTGCTTATGGTATCTAGAGGAATATTGTTTTTGAGATTTCTTTTAAATTCAGATATATAATGAATTGCAAAATCTACTCCAACTCCAATAATTATAGCTGTTAGAATTGCAGTAATATGACTGAGTTTTATTCCAAAAAGACCCATTAATCCAAAATTTAGAATAACAGCACATGTAAGAGGTATGATTGCTAATACCCCCCATTTAAAAGCTTTGAAGAAATACCAGGAAATAATAAAAATGACAAGTATAGAAACCAATATGCTAATAATAGATGATTGAATTAATAGATTAACAAAATCTCTAAAAAATACTGCGAGTCCAGATATTTGAGTGTCTAGATTTGAATCAATATTATTTTCAATATAATTTTCTAAATCTTCAACCAGTTCAACTGTTTCTTTAGTTGAAATAGATTGCATCATTCCAGTCAACAATCCATTATCATAGTGATTTCCGGATGCTAATATTTTAAATTTTCGTTCAGTATCTAGGTTAAGCAAAGAAAAATGAACTATTGAGGAATTTGTTTTATCTATTGAAATATTGATAGTATTTCTTTTAGCTAATTTATTATGTCCAAGATTGTATGGATAAATGGGATCTAATGTTCTCAAATTCAAATTATTAGTCCCAAAATGTTTAGTTACGCTAATAGACTCAGTATCAGTAAACCCTGTAAATGAAATTTCAAATTCACTCACAGCGATTTTATTACTCATGATAACAGTAAAGGAACTATCTGTAATATTTGAAAAATCTAATAAAATTTCTGAATCTAATATTTCATCATCATTATTGGTACATTCTATTAAACATACATCTAAAGGGTTGCCAAATGAATCATATACATTTGCAGTATCAAAATTAATATTATTCATATGATTTTTATTAAAATCAACGGTAAATAGTACTGTTGGGTTTGAATCATCAACTAAAGAATTGAAATCATCATCATCTCCAGACATTGAGTACATAAAAAATAAATTATTAATTTTTTCTCTACTTTCTGGGATACTATAATATTTCATACTATCATTCATAATAGTTTTATGCATTCCTTTTATTATATCTGCGATAGAAATTGTGGTATTTATTCGAGGGTGACTTTCTAAGTATATTTGCAGATTATTAAGGTCATTGAGTACATTGGGGTCTTTATGATTTCCTTTTGTGTTAATTAAGAAGTTCATAGATCCAGTCAATTCACTATCAACAAATTCATTACTTTCTCTTATAGGGTGTCCCCGCTTAAAAAACTTGGAAGTATTTACTTCAATCTCCAAATATTTAAATCCATAGACTGAAAATAAAACTATACTAATTCCAATATATAAAACTTTTTTTGGTGATTTAGATATATTATTTCCAATAAATCTAGCTATTTTTTCAAGAAAACTTTCTCTTTTAATATAACCAGCATCAAGATTCCAGTTCTTAAGTAGTATTATTGAAGGTAATAAAGTTGTAGACAATATCCATGCCCACATAATTGCAAATGCAATAGAAATTCCATACCCAGTCATTTGTTCGACAGGTGAAAAAATAAAAGCCAAGAATGCTATACCTGTTGTAAAAGAGGTTAAAAATATAGGTAAAAATAATGATTTTAAAGTAGTTTCAATTCCATTTTTTATATTTTTTTGTTTTCTAGATTCTCTAAAAAAACGAGTAAGGATATGTACTCCATCAGAATTTGCAATTGTGAGTAGGACAACGGGCATTGATGTATTCATCATAGTGAACTTAAATATAAACAATCCTGTTAGATTATGCATCCATCCCATAAATCCAGCCATACTGATCATTGATAAAATAATTGTCATTAATATCATTAATACAGCTGATATATTTCTGAAATTTATTAGCAAAATAATAATCATCAATAATATGGCGAGAACCATTAGAGTGGACGTATCTTTTTTAATAATGGTTGGTACTTCTCCAGTTATATATACCTGCCCAGCATAATGGACCTCAAATTTTTCGTCTAATATTGATTTAACTATTGGTTTTATTCTCTCAACAGTTTCAGTCATATTAGTATTTAGTACAGGACGTATTACTATTGATATATAGTTATCATATTTACTAATTATTCTAGATTTTACATTAAGGTTATGATCTAAATAAGTTTTGATATTTTCTATATCTTTATCATCAATATCTTTTGTCAATTTTCCATCTGAATTGACAAATAAATCCCCAACTTCCATAAAACCATCTTCAGATTTCAACTTATTTAATGTTTTAATTGAAATCACATCTTCAATTAAATCTTTTTGAGCTTTTAAGCTGTCAGTTAAATCCCATATTGCATCAAAGATTTCTTTTCTATATATATCTTTATTTTTATTGCCAAAAGCAATAAGCATTATTTCTGAGGCACCAAAATCTTCCTGAATATCATCCCAAATAATTTTTGAAGGTATGTCTTGAGGTAATAGTTTTACAAAATCATCGTCAATTTCAAACCATCTTATTCCTGATCCTATGATAGCTGTAAGTCCTAGAGATATTAATAGCGTCCTTAATGGAAAATTTAATGTCTGATTGATAAAATTTTGTTTGATATATTTATTAAACATAAATAATTAAAAAATCACATAATTCATACTATAAGTTTATTGTAATTTTGACATGTATTACCAATAGTAATTATGCTTATTATATTTTAAATGTTTAAAATTTAACTCAGGAGAACTCCAATGTATAAATCTGTTGATCAATTTATGGATTATGTAATAGCTAAGAATCCAGGTGAGAATGAATTTCATCAAGCGGTAAGAGAAGTTATTAGTTCAATATGGAATTTTCTTCAGGATAATCAGCATTATTTACATAATAATATTTTAGAGAGAATAGTTGAACCAGAGAGAGTAATCACTTTCAGAGTGTCCTGGAGAGATGATCAGGGCAAAATAAATGTTAATAGAGGATTTAGAATTCAGTTTAATTCGGCTATAGGTCCATATAAAGGTGGATTAAGATTTCACTCATCAGTAAACTTAGGAATATTAAAATTTTTAGCCTTTGAACAAATATTTAAAAATAGTTTAACAACATTGCCTATGGGAGGTGGAAAAGGAGGATCAGACTTTGATCCAAAAGGAAAGTCAGATAATGAAATTATGAGTTTCTGTCAATCGTTTATGTCAGAGTTATATAGACATATAGGATCTAATACTGATATTCCTGCTGGAGACATAGGTGTTGGGGGAAGAGAAATTGGATATTTATTTGGTCAATACAAAAAAATAACTAATAGATTTTTAGGTGTATTAACTGGAAAAGGTATTAACTGGGGTGGAAGTTTAATTAGACCTGAAGCGACAGGATATGGAGCAGTTTATTTTGCTCAGGAAATGTTAAATACAAAAAAATTAAATTTTTCGAATAAAAAAGTTCTAATCTCTGGATCTGGAAATGTAGCTCAGTATGCTGCTGAAAAAGTTATTCAATTAGGGGGTAAAGTTCTTTCAATGTCAGACTCTTCAGGTACAGTTTATGATAAAGATGGAATAGATAATAAAAAGTTATCTTGGATAATGAATCTTAAGAACGTAAAAAGAGGAAGAATTAAAGAATTTGCACAGGAATACAATGTAGATTATTTAGAGGGGGAGAAACCCTGGGGAATAAAATGTGATATAGCTATTCCATGTGCCACTCAAAATGAGATTGATGAAGATGATGCTTCAACTTTAATTAAGAATGGCTGTATCTGTATGGTAGAAGGAGCTAATATGCCAAACAACTCTGATGCAGCTGAATTGTTCAATGATAAAATATTATTTGGTCCAGGGAAAGCTGCAAATGCAGGAGGAGTAGCAGTATCAGGATTAGAAATGAGTCAAAATAGCATGAGAATAAATTGGAGCTCTCAAGAAGTAGATGCTAAATTAAATGACATTATGAAAAATATCCATAATCAATGTGTTGAACATGGTAGAAATGGTGACAGAATTGATTATATACAAGGTGCAAATATTAGCGGATTTATTAAAGTTGCTGATGCAATGTTAGATCAAGGTTGTGTCTAAATACCTGTTGATAATTCTTCATTCATCAAGCCATTATTTTGATTAAAATGGCTGTTAATGATTCCTTCTCCATTATATCCATCAATTATAATCTGAAGTTCATCCTTTAATCCTATTACTTTAACATATTTCATTTCTTTAATTACATTTTGTTCTTTTAGCCATTCCCAATTGATATGTTTTTTATATTCATTCTTTGCTAATGTAAAATAACCTATATGCATACTTGTTAAATTCTGGAAAAAATGACTTCCATATGATGGATCAGGATTTAGATTATCAATTCCCAGTTCAATTATAATTTTAGCATTTGAAATTTGTCTCCAAAGGACAGGTATACCCAGCCAAGAGTCAGAT
>ASPJ01000032.1 GCA_000405805.1 Fidelibacterota bacterium SCGC AAA003-L08 | reverse complement strand
GTTTAATCGGAGCTCTTGACTATTTGTTTCACGCCGCCGTATAGTTTGATCAAAGAAATCATAATCATAATAGCAAGGATAGTATCCATAATTTTCTAAACACACTTCTTCTGAGAACAAATCTTCATTTTCTTCATACCAGTTATAAGGTTCTTTTTCCCAATAGCTATTATTACCCCAATCACCATCATAGCTATATACGATATCATGTTCACCGATTGTATATTGATAATATCCATTCTTCGGCATCAAGAGATGCACCCCCAATTAAAAAACCATCTAAATTACAAATTTTTGATAGATTTTCAGCATTATTATTATTGACACTTCCTCCATAAAGAATTTTAGGTTTTTCAATCTTATATTTTAGATTTTTAAGGATATCCTTAATTATGCTATTTGTAGACTGGATCGTATCACAATCTGCATTTTTACCAGTTCCAATTGCCCATACCGGCTCATATGCAATCAGGAAATCTTCATCAATACAAGATATCCCTGCCAAGCAATGTTTTAGTTGATTATATAAAATTTCTTCAGTTCTATCTGCTTCTCTTTCATCAAGAGTCTCTCCTATGCATAGAATTGGCCTAATCCCATTATGTAACGCAGCTCTGACTTTTAAATTAATAAAGTTATTTGATTCTTTAAATAAACTTCTTCTTTCAGAATGTCCTATGATTGCCCATTCAATACAAGAAGTACCTGGGTCAGAAATCATATTAATTGATATTTCCCCAGTATATGCTCCCTCTTTGTTAGGATTAAAATCCTGCACTCCAAGCTGTGCATAAAAAGCCCCCTCATTCAATAGATATTCAAATCCAGTATAAATAAAATCAATAAGAGTATACGGAGGGCATATTATCATTTTAATTCCATTAAATTGCTTTTCTTTATTAATAAAATACTTGAGTTTTATAAAATAACTATGGGCATCAGCTTTCAGCATATTCATTTTCCAATTTGCTATACAATATTTCATTTCAGAACCTCAAATGCAGGCAATGTATTTCCACTTAATAATTCCAAGGAAGATCCTCCTCCAGTAGAAATATGAGAAAAATTATTCTTAGGCAAAATATTATAGATACAAGAGGCTGTATCTCCACCACCAATAATTGTAGAAACATTAGGTAAAACATTTAAAAATCGTGCAACCGAATTTGTTCCCTCTGCAAAGGTAGGTTTTTCCGCTACTCCCAAAGGACCATTCCAAACAATTGTTTTTGATTCTTTTAATTTGTCTATGAACAATGAAGAGGTTTTAGGACCTATATCAAATCCGCAATCCGTAGTATCAAACAAACCTATGTCTTTAACTATAGCATTTTTCACATCATTAATATTTCTGGATACAACTGCATCAATAGGCAACACTAATTCCACTCCTGATTTATCCGTATCATTCATTATTTTTTTAGCTATATCTAATGATTCTCTTTCAAAATATGAATTCCCAATACCAAAACCTTTTGCTCTCAAAAAAGTAAACGCCATTGCTCCAGCTATAAAAATTATTTCAGCATTATTCTTAATATTATCTATGAGTTTAATTTTATCAGCAACTTTTACTCCTCCTAATATAAAACTATATGGTCGTACTGGATTACTAAGTTTTTTAGATAAATATTCCAGTTCTTTCATATTTAAGAAGCCTATTGACGCTTCCCTCATATATTTTACAACACCAACATTAGAAGCATGAGCTCTATGAGATGTGCCGAAGGCATCATTTACATATATATCAGCATGCTTAGAAAGAAGTCTTGAAAAATTATCACAATTATTTTTTTCACCAGCATGAAATCTTAAATTTTCTAAAAGATGGACATCTTTCTTTTTTAATTTATTAGAGGTATCGATTGATTTATTAGATATGCATGAATCTGAGAATTTGATATCTATATTTAATAAATTTGATAGCTCAGCTACAACTGGACGTAGAGAAAGCAATTTATCTCTAGAATTATTTTTTGGCCGACCTAAATGTGATATTAATATTACTGAAGCCCCTTGTTTTAAACAGTATTTGATAGTTTTCATGCTCTGAATAATCCTAAAATTATTCTTAACTACTCCTCTTTCAATCGGGACATTATAATCTACTCTTATTAAAACTTTCTTATTTTTAATGTCAATATTCTGAATATTTTTCATTTAGCTACCCTGGGGGCCAATTCAATTTTCGACCACCTATTAAATGCAAATGTAAGTGATACACTGTTTGTCCTGCATTTTTATTGCAATTAATAACGATTCTATACCCTTCTTTATCTACATTCATTTGCTTTGCTATTTTTGTTGTC
This sequence comes from Fidelibacterota bacterium SCGC AAA003-L08, assembly GCA_000405805.1. Classification (GTDB taxonomy): domain Bacteria; phylum Fidelibacterota; class Marinisomatia; order SCGC-AAA003-L08; family D37C17; genus SCGC-AAA003-L08. Next base: position 9,703 of record ASPJ01000032.1, on the reverse strand, counting down.
ACTAACAATAGCTCCGCCAAAACCTGCGTATCTTTTATATTAATATCATTAAGCGTAGGAATATTTTTTTTAGGAATGATTAGAATATGTGTTGAAGCTACAGGGTTAACATCCTTAAATGCAATTACAGTATCAGTTTCATAGACGATATCCGCTGGTATTTCTCTGTCAATTATTTTATTAAAGATAGTAGCCATTATTTTTTTGATGATAACCTTTCAATATAATTATTACCAATAATACTCTCTTCAATGATTTCATCTATATCTTCCAAAGTTACATTGTAGTACCAAAAGCCTTGAGGATAAATTACGATAGTTGGACCTAATTCACATTTATTTAAACATCCAGATTCATTGACTCTTATGCTTAGTTCATCGCCACTATTACTTCTTAATTTCCTAACTATCTCTTTTCTTAATAAAAATCCGTTATTTCCGCAACTGGATACACTTGGATCAATTCTAGAATTAACACATACAAATATATGCTTATCATATTGTTCTTTTAAAATCTTAGTGTTCATAAAGAAAGTACAACTTTTCCTAAATGTTTTCTATTTTCCATTCTCATATGAGCATGTTTTATGTCTGAAAGTGGATATACTCTATCAATAAATGGTTTATATATATTCAAAGATATTTTTTTTTGAACTTCTTTAAATACGTTAATATTACTCATTGTAGAACCTATTATTGATTGTTGTTTCGAAAATAAATGTCTTAAATCGATGTTGACGTCATGACCTGAAGTAGCTCCACATGTCACTAATCGACCTCCTCTTCCCAATAACTTCATAGACATTTCCCAAGTTTTCAACCCTACATGTTCAAAAATCACATCAGGTCTCTTGTTTCTTAAAGTTGTCTTTATTTTTGATAAACAATTTGAATCAGAATGATTAAAAACATAATCTGCCCCAAGTCCTAAGGCATAATCAATTTTAGACTTTGAGCCTACAGTAGTTATCACCTTGGCTCCTATATCTGTAGCAATCTGAATGGCAGCAGCCCCTACTCCTGAGGTAGCCCCATAAATCAATACAATTTCATATGGTTTTAAAAATGCTCTCTCAACTAACATTTGATATGCAGTCATAAATACTAACTGCATAGAGGCAGCTTCTTCAAAAGATAATAAAGCTGACATTGGATGAATATTTTCAGGTTTCAAAACTACATAGTCGCATTGAACTCCACTCTCTGTTTCACCTAATATCCCATATGTATTAGAAAAATTCTCATTACCTTTTTTTACATGTCTACAATTCGCATCATACAAGCCTGGTTGTACAACTACTTTATCTCCAACTTTAAAAGCACTAATCTCTGTTCCAACCTCTATGACTATTCCTGCCCCATCAGAGCCTAAAATCATAGGTAACGGTATTTTAATGCCTGGAATTCCTTTTCTAACCCAAATATCTAAATGGTTAACTGATGAGGCTTTAATATTAATCTTAACTTTATCTGCAGAACAAACAGGGTCTTCAATATCTTTTAGTCTTAAAACATCTGCAGAACCATGCTCATTTATTAATACAGCTCTCAATCTATTTCCTCAAAATCTGCATCTTGAATCTCGCTATCAGAAAAATTATCACCAGAAGGATTATTATTATTATTTTTATTTAATCCACTTTTACTTTGTTCTAGAAACTTCATGATGGATTTAAAAAAATTAATAGAACGAATTAAAAAGAGAATAATTATAATAATTAAAAAAAAATTACCCATTCAAGATAAGTCTTTTATAGGATTAAAATATCTAGTCCCTTTTTCAGGCTTGCTTATAAAATCAAAAATTAAATCTAAGTCATTTTTATTATTAACAAAATCAAGATTATTAGAATTGATTATCAAAAGAGGCGACTTGTCATATCTGAAAAAAAATTCATTATAAATGCCATTTAGAGAATCTAAATAGTTCCAGTCAATATTCTCTTCGTAATCTCTTCCTCTCTTAGCAATATTAGCCATGAGATTATCCGTATCAGATTGTAAAAATATAACTAGATCTGGGTATAAAATATCTTGTTCAAGAACAGTTGCCACCTTATCATATAATTTCATTTCATCATCACTTAGGTTTAGTGATGCAAACAATCTATCTTTAATAAACATATAATCTGAAATCATGTATGATGAAAATAAATCCATTTGTTCTAAGCCCTGTTGCTGTTTATATCTTTCCATCAAAAACCATAATTGAGTTTGAAATGCATAGGTAGTTCTATCTTGATAAAATTTTGATAAAAAAGGATTGTCTTCAAATTTTTCTAGAATTAATTTTGCACTATACTTCTCTGAAATTAATTTAGTTAAGCTAGTTTTTCCAACTCCAATTGCACCTTCAATTGCTATGTGATATGCTGTTTTCAATTATTTATTAATCTCACTTTTTGACTGTTTTTTTTATTCTTCAAGCATTCATCATACAGCTGTTTAATTGTTAGATTTTCATTAACAATTCTGTAATAAGGAGTTATTTCACTCCATGGTTCTAAAACAAATCTTCTTTCATAAATTCTAGGATGAGGTAAAATTAACTTATCCGAATCAATTGTCAAATCATTAAAAACTAGAACATCTATATCTATAATCCTTGGAAAATTATGACTATTATCTAATACTCTGCCCATAATTAGTTCTATAGATTTAACTTTTTCTAGCAATTCATATGGATTTAATTTAGTTTGAATTTCTATAACTTTGTTAAAAAAATATGCCTGATTCGTATTATATAATGGCTCAGTCTCATATATTGAGGATTCTAAAATTATAGAGGTATCCTCTAAGCTGTTTAGTATTGATACTGACTGTTGTAAATTCTGTTTTCGATCCCCAAGGTTAGAGCCTATTGATAGAAAAACATTATTCATTAGTTCTAGATATGACAACCTCAACACATTTGGAATTATTGTCAAATTGAATGCGAGGTTTTCTTATGGTGACTGATGCAGATTGAAGATGGCTATAAGTTTCAAATACCTTCTGAATAATCTTTTCACCTATTGTTTCAATTAAACTAAAAGTATTATCAATTACAATAGCTTTGGAAATTAAATACAGATTTTCATAATTAACTGAATTTTCTATAGTATCATTACAGGTTTTTCCTCTTTGATAAGAGACTTCTATATCTATTTGGAATGGTTGGTTAACAGTTTTTTCATCTTCATATAAACCATGAGTGGCATCAAATTTTAAATTATTCAATTTAACTGTATAATTATACATATAGAATTAAAATATAGTTACATTTTCTGCTTCAGGGCCTCTCTGACTTTCAAAAGAATCAAATTTTACGTTTATGCCAGTCCTAATCATTTGGCCTTTCCGAATATTAGAAATATTAAAAAAATAATCTTCACCATCATCGCCTTCAATGAAACCCCACCCTGCATTATTATCCCATTTTTTAACTATACCTATTTGCATAGAGCTGTATTATTCCTTTTATTTCTTTATCTTAAAACCTATATCCTTGTCAAATTCACTAGGAAAGTCAAACCCTTTTCTATCAGGATAATGCATCAATGTTTTAACATTTGACCAGTGGATAAATATATTTGCTTCTATATGTTCTTTTTTTTCTTTACCTGGAGGAAGAGGCTTCCCACTATCATTCTTAGTCGTAATCATAAAAAGATTTGGATGCTCAACCCATACTCCCATACGATCATATCCAAGTACTTTGAAATGACCGCATTCTAAATCAATGCCAACATGGTTAAGCATCGACTTATCAAGAAATGAAATAAATATAATATCTCCAATAATATCTTCTGTTGTAAACATAGTAATAGTCCTATAATAAAAAAGGGTGACTTAGTCACCCTTTTGAAATTTTACTCATCACCCTTTTCTTTTTCATAATTTTTGGGGTTTAATTGTCTATCTAGAGCTTCGAATTGATCTTGCAATGTGCTAATGTTCATTTTGATTTCTCTTACAGTTCTATTTTGATTTCTTTTATTAGTAGAAAATTCATCTCTAAGAATTACTATATCATCAGATATTCTATCTAATTTTTGCGTAATCATTTCCTTTAATTGCTCTAACTGAAGACTTAACCTTTGGAACTCATCATCTATAGATTCCATTTTATCATTATACCTGTCATGTCTAACCTTAATCGTATCATTAGTTGTATTAAGATGTTTGCCATGACCTATTTGAATCAATTCTAATCTTTTGTAGTCTTCCCTAGAAGCATTAACATCTTGCTTTAAGGATTCTGTTATTTTATCGATATCATCTTGGTCAAGCTCTATTTGAGGTTTCATTATCAAGCCAATCCATACCATTCCAAGTATCATTAAAAACATTACAACTGAGTGAACTTTCTGAACTATAGAATTCATTCTAACTATCCTTTTCTATTTCTTCTAGTTTCTTTTCCCATTCTGCAGAGGTTTCAGAATCAGGAGAAGTATCTTCACTTTTCATCATTTTAATAACATGCTGTCTCTCTTTTTCTTTTTCAGATAATTGAGAACACAATTCTACAATTTCATCATTAAAATCTTTTATTGTTATTTCTAATCTGCTGATAAGTTCTTCTAAAAGCATTTTTCCATACGAGTCGTTAATGCCCTCTAAAAGGTTATCTAACTTATCATTTAAATATTTTTTTCGACCATCCGGTGTATCTAATTCCATATCTTTCAAACTCCAATTAAGTATTAATTATTGAGGGGTCTTAATTTTTAACTATTTTAACTATTTTTACAATCTCTATTTTAAATTATTTATCATTTTTTTCATTTTTAGCTTCTTCATCGAAAAATTCATCAGAAGTATGCATGTAAGTAAAACTACTTTTTACTACATAAAGAAAGGTCATTAATATAATAACTTCAAAAATAAAACCAAACCCAATGAGCAAACCTATGATTGCAGGAAAAATAAATAGTATTTGTTGGGTTTGATTGCTGCTCTTTAAAAAATTGATAGATAAATAAATCATCATAAATATGGCTAAACTATAAGTAAGATTTGAATCTACTGAATTGATTGATTTACTTAAAATAAAGGCTATTGAAGAAGCCAGTATTGAAATTAATATAACATTAAAATTATTCTCATCTTCCTCTAAAATAAAATATGAAAACAATATAGAAAACAGAGTTGAGAAAAATAATAAGAAGAAAAATGATATCAATGTAATCATATATTAATTTACCTAATTTACAAGTTTTAAATTAGGCTTAAATTCAGATAAATTGAATAATGAAAATATTGGAGTACCTAATATCTGTTTTTCATTTACAAAACCCCAAAAACGTGAATCAGAGCTATTATCTCTATTATCGCCCATCATAAAATAATAATCATATTTCAAGGTATATATATTAAGTTCCGATATATTCATCCCGTTTACTTTTAAATTATTATAAATAAAATCATTAGTATTAGATAATGTGTCGGCTGTTTTATAATGTACTAAGGATTTTTTATTGATCCAGTCGTGATTAAAAAGACTTTTCTTATTAGGAAAATATCTTTCAAAACGTCGTTGTCCAAACCTATTAAACTCATTCCCATAGATACCTAATTGATCAATCTCAATTTTCCATGGATTATAAATATTTTTTTTTAAATTATCTCTCATTGCCTCTCGGACATAATTGTTAAACTCATTGATTTTATCAACTTTAATCCCGACAAGACTTTTGATTTTATTTTTTAAAATGCCAGCAGTTTGAGCAATATCTTCAGGATCAATCATAGTGAATTTTCTATATCCGGTTTCAATAGTAGTAGTATCATCAAGCACAAATATCTCATTTTCAAGTTCTACAGTATTCCCATCCTGCAACAAAAGACTTATTATATGCACCCAACTAACATTATTGTTGTTTTGATAATTTTCTTTAAAATCAATTTGCATACCCTTAAATGGCACAACAAACTCCTTAATATTATCTTTATTGCCATCAAATAAAGGATATAGAGGTCTAGTAGGGGGATCGCTAGATTTTAATATGCCTTTGATAAATTGCGCATTTTCTGGGAGAGGCATTTCCCTATAGCTACCATTTTTGAGATAGAGTATATTCCCTGATTCAATTTTAATCGTATCTCTGGGAACACCAATACATCTCTTTACATATTTTTGAAACGGATCTCTTGGGTATTCAAAAATAGTCACATCTCCTCTTCTGAGTTCTTTAAATTCAGGAAGCCTAGTCCATGGCAGGTCAAACCCTAATCTAGTATAAGGAATCCCAAGCCAGGTTGGTGTACGCATTCCATATATCCATTTATTACCAAAAAGCAAATCTCCTACCAATATTTCTTTTTCCATAGATCCAGTTGGGACAACATATACTTCCACAATAGAACCTTTTACAGTGAAGGCGACTATAACTAGTACAATTAAAATTTTAATTTCTTTTTTAAATTTTTTACTAAACATAATCAATATGCAATGGCGCTTGCTCCTCTTCTACTATCGGCGCTTCCAAACTTTAAATTGCCATAAATTTGTATACAATTAGCCTCTCCAATGCTTGATCTATAAGTATAGTCATGCCCCATATCTTTTAATGCAGACAATGTCTCTATAGAAAAACCTCTATTCTCAAACTGTATAATATCTGGCAACCATTGGTGATGGAAGCGTGGACTTTCAACTGCATCTTCAATATTCATATTGTAGTCTATAATATTCATGATTATTTGGGCAACTGTAGTAATTATTGTTGAACCACCAGGAGACCCTATAACTAAAAACAAATCCCCTTCTGTATCTTCAACTATAGTAGGGGTCATTGAACTAAGCATGCGTTTGTTAGGCTCAATTGCATTTGCAGTATTCCCTACTAATCCATATTTATTAGGAACTCCTGGTTTTGAAGAGAAATCATCCATTTCATTATTAAGCAAAAACCCTGCTCCATCTACTACAATACCATTCCCATACCATCCATTAATAGTCGTAGTAACGCTAACAGCATTACCCCATTTATCAACAACAGAATAATGAGTTGTTTCTTCTTTTTCGTTATATTCAAACTCAATATTACCATATGTGATATTAGAGCTATTATCAGCCTTTAAATTATTAATCTCTTTAAATCTTAAATCAGCATACTCTTGACTTACTAAATCATCAATCGGTACTGGAACATAGTCTATATCTCCAAGAAAATGAGATCTGTCTGCATATGCTCTGCGCTCTGATTCTGCAAGGTAATGAATATGATCTTTACTATGATAAGGTATTGCCCCAAAATCAATATTTTCTAATTGATTTAAGATTAAAGCAAGTGCTATCCCTCCAGATGATGCCGGAGGCATAGAATGTATCTGATAACCTCTGTAGTCAAATGTTATTGCTTCTCGAATAATAGGCTTGTAATCTCTCAAATCATCTTTCGTAATCAATCCATTTGTTCTCTCCATACATTTAACTATCATATCCGATGTTCTTCCTTCATAAAATTCCCTATAACCTTTGCGAGAAATCCTTCTTAACGTTTTCCCAAGATTCTTCTGTATAAATAATTCTCCTAGTTCAAAATATTCAGAATCTTTGGTGAAAATTTTCCTCGCTTCAATATCTCGGGATAAATAATCACTATAATACGCTGAATTCAGGTTGAAATAGTTTGAGATATCTAACTTATAACCACGCTCTGCTAATTTAATTGCAGGTGATAGCAACTTCCTCCAAGGCATTGAACCATACTTTTCATGTGCCAAGCCAAATCCTGCAACACTCCCAGGAATGCCTGTAGCCCAGGATGTGGACCAACTTTTATTAGGGATAACATTCAAACTATCATCTAAAAACATATTTTTATATGCTTCGGCGGGAGCAGTTTCCCTAAAATCAATAGTTTTTACTGTTCCATCTGCTAATCGTATAAGCATAAAGCCTCCACCCCCAATATTGCCTGCACCCGGATGTACTACAGCCAATGCAAATCCAACTGCAATAGCTGCATCAATGGCATTACCTCCATTTTTTAATATTTGGATTCCTATATCTGAAGCATATTTATTTGAAGAAACAACAACCCCATTCTTTCCACTTGCATCTGGATGCAAGGCTAAACAAACAGAACCTATTATTAGTATGATTAGAAATGTTTTATTCATGTTTTATATAAAAATATAATATGTAATTTAGCCAAGATTATTCAATACAATATATACTTTAAATTAAATCAGTCTTGATACTGTAGTTTCCTTTTTTAAAATTTATTTTAATTAAGCGACAATTTGATTTTTCTGAATTATAAATATTATTTTCTGATTGATAATCAGTAATATTTGAATCAATCTGAAATTCAAAAACTTTGCCATTTTTAGAAGAATAGATAGATAGCTCATCAACCCTTAATATATTATATCCAGTTTTTATTAAATAATCTCCAGCAATTTGAACCAAAAGACCATTTAGGATATTGTTTTCAGAATAATACTTAAATGAAGCTAAATGATTTTTCACGGGATTAAATGACTTTCTGTGAATAACTGAAGATTTATATTTCGAAATTGCATCAAAATGATATTTAGTTCCATACCCCTTATGCTTTTCAAAACCATACTGAGGTAATATTTTAGCATAATTATCCATCATCCTATCTCTAGTCACTTTGGCTATAATTGATGCAGAGGCTATAGAAAAACTTTTACTATCTCCCTTTATTATATTTTCCTGATTATATTCTGGGAATTCTATCTGATTTCCATCTACAAGCAATAGATCCGGAGTAATACCTAAGTCTAGAACAGAGAGTCTCATTGCATTCTTTGTAGCCTCTAATATATTTAACTCATCTATCTCTTTAGAATGTACTATACCTATGCCCACATATAGCGCTTTTGAAATTATCTCATCATAGAATAAATTTCTTTTCTTCGCACTTACTTTCTTTGAATCATTCACTCCTTTTATATATGTCTCCTTGCTAAATACAACAGAAGATGCAACCACAGGCCCTGCAAGAGGCCCTCTGCCAGCTTCATCTATTCCTGCTATCAAACTATATTTAGAAAAATATTTTTTATCAAACTCAAACATACACTAAATTTATATATTAATTTTTAAGCATAACATATCTAATTGTTAGGGGTGCCCCTTAAAGGCTGAGATTATACCCTTTAACCTGAACTAGATAATACTAGCGGAGGAAAACATGAAAAAACATTTCTTACTTACTTTATTTGCATCTCTAATATTTAGCCAAAACATCACTATTCAAGGAATGGTTATCGATGAATCGGGAAATCCAGTAAAACAAGTCAATATATATTCTGAAAGTACTGGCACCACAACTAATCAAGATGGCAACTTTATTCTTGAAATTAGAAAGCATACGCAAATTACATTTAGTCATATTGCTTTTGAGGAAATTAACATTTTATCTTCTGATATTAAAGATGAAATAATAATGCAATCTGGAATTATTAAATCTGATCAGATAATAGTAAAATCTGGCTTAAAATCAGAAAAATTAATAAATAAAACGACATCGCTTACAGTCTTCAACAGGAATATACTCAGAAACAAAGGTGCAGCGCATTTTGATGATTTAATAAATGAAATTCCAAATTTAACAGGTGTTAGTGGAACTTCCAGATTAAGATATTTTCAAATAAGAGGGATTGGAGAGCGCAGTCAATACGTAGGAGAAACATCCCCTAATTTTTCTGTTGGTTATATAATGGATGGAGTTGACATGAGT
>ASPJ01000031.1 GCA_000405805.1 Fidelibacterota bacterium SCGC AAA003-L08 | reverse complement strand
AAAATAATCCTAGAATTAATGATAGAATTAAAGCTCCTGAAGTATTGTTGATTACTGAAACAGGAGAACAAAAAGGAGTTGTTAAACTTGAGGAAGCTATAGAGCTAGCAAATAATGCAAATTTAGATTTAGTAGAAATTTCCCCAAATGGCAATCCACCTGTTTGTAAAATATTGGACTTTGGGAAATATAGATTTGAAAGACAAAAAAAGAAAAAATTAAACAAAAAGAAACAACATATTGTACATCTAAAAGAAATTAGAATTAGACCTAATACAGGTGATCATGATTTGATAACAAAGCTGAATAAAGGTCAGAAATTTTTGTTAAAAGGAGATAAATTAAAAATTACAGTTATGTTTAGAGGGCGTGAAATGACTAGGAAGGAAGCTGGATATGAATTGCTCAAAAAGGTAACTGGGATTTTAGAGGAAATTGCTGAAATAGATAAGGAATCTAGTTTAGAGGGTAGACGTATGTCAATTATATTACGTCCTAGATAAGGAGTTAAAGATGCCAAAAATGAAAACAAAAAAAAGTGCTGCAAAACGATATAAAATAACTGGTTCAGGAAATATATCGTATACTAAAGGTGGCAATAGTCATTTTGGAGTTAGGAAAAGTTCAAAGAGGAAAAGACGACTTCGCAAAAGTACTATTATGTCATCTGCGATGTCTAAAAGAACAAAATTAATGGTTTAATTTAAGGAGAATGTATAGTGCCTAGAGCGAATAGTTCTGTTCCAAGAAGAGCAAAACATAAAAAAATAATTAAACAAGCCAAAGGATATTTTGGAACCCGAAAGTCAAACTATAGAACTGCAAAAGATGCAGTGCAAAAAGGTTTGCAGTATGCTTATAGAGATAGGCGCCAAAAGAAGAGAGTTTTTAGAAAACTTTGGATAGCAAGAATTAATGCTGCTGCAAGATTAAATGGATTGAGTTATTCTCAATTCATGTATTCTCTCAAAGAAAAGAATATTCTTTTAAATAGAAAGATACTTGCTGATATGGCTGTAAATGACCCAGAAGGCTTTTCTGAATTAGCGAAATCAATAAATTAATTGAGAGTACTATGAATCTAAATGACAAGATTCAAGCTATCAATGATTCTTTTTCCAAGGATAAGAAAAATTTTAAATCTAATTCTATAAAATTTGATGATTTTAAAAATAAATATCTTGGTCGGAAAGGTCTGCTTTCTGAATTATATCCATTATTAAATAGTGTTTCTGATTCTGATAAACCAGAATGCGGGAAAAAAATAAATTCCATCAAAAATGTAATAACTAAAGAGATTCATAGCTTAGGAAATAATCTTTCTGATTTATCTAATAATGCTTTAAACATTGATTCTTCTATGCCCGGAACAGAGAAATTCTCAGGCTCAATACATCCTCTAACTAAAATCATAGATGAAATAAAAAGTATTTTTAATAGAATTGGTTTTTCAACTATATATGGACCTGAGGTAGATACAGACTATTATAATTTTGAAGCTTTAAATATTCCAAAAGATCATCCCGCAAGAGATATGCAGGATACATTTTATATAAATAAAGAAACGTTATTGCGAACACATACCTCTAGTAGTCAAATTCATTTCATGGAAAAAAATCAACCTCCTCTTAGAATTATTTCTCCTGGAAGAGTTTACAGAAATGAAGATATCAGTGTTAGGAGCTACTGTTTATTCCATCAAATAGAGGGTTTATATATAGATAAAAATGTAAAATTTTCTGATTTAAAAGGAACATTGGATTATTTTGCTAAGAGTTTATTTGGAGAAAATGTCAAGACTAGATTCAGACCTAGTTATTTTCCTTTTACTGAACCTAGTGCTGAGATGGATGTGTCATGTATCTTTTGTAAAAGTAAAGGATGTAATATTTGCAAACAATCTGGATGGATTGAAATTTTAGGTTGTGGGATGGTAGACCCTGAAGTTTTTAAATTTGTTGATTATGATGTCGATATATGGTCTGGCTTTGCTTTTGGAATAGGTATTGAAAGAATAGCAATGCTAAAATATGGAGTAAAAGATATTAGGATATTCTATAATGGGGATATTCAGTTTCTAGAACAAATTAAGTTATGAAAGTTTCGTTAAATTGGTTACAAAATTATGTAAAAACGACCCTAACACCTTCAGAATTAGCTGAAGGGTTAACAGATTTAGGTTTGGAATGTACCTATGAGAAATATGGAAACTCATTTTCAAATGTTGTTGTTGGAGAAGTTACGGAATGTAACCCCCATGAGAACTCTGATCATTTATTTGTTTGCAAAGTTCAGGTAGATAAAAAATCATCTTTTAATGTTGTTTGTGGTGCACAAAATGTAAGAAGTGGGATTCTAGTGCCTTTTGCTAAAATTGGAGCAACTCTTGATTTTGGGAAATTTAAAATTAAAGAAACAAAAATAAGAGGAATTATTTCGGAAGGGATGATATGTTCTGAGCGAGAACTTGGTCTTGGAGATAATCATGAAGGTATTATGATACTTGATGATAAACATGTTAGAGGTTCAGACTTCAGGAAGACAATGAACCTGGAAGAAGATATTATCTATGATATAGATTTGACACCTAATAGAGGTGATTGCCTCGGACATCTTGGGGTTGCTAGAGAATTAGCTATTTTGGAAAAGAAACGAATTGAAAAATCTGATTATGAATCAATTGAATTTAAAAAAGCTAAAGTGAAGGAAAAATTTGCAATCAAAATATCAAGCCAAAATAATTGTAAAAGATATGCTGCCTGTATAATTAAAGGCGTTAAAGTTAAGGAATCGCCTCCCTGGCTTAAGGAGAACTTGGAATCAATAGGTCAGAAAAGCATTAACAATATTATAGATGCGGCCAATTATATACTTATGGATTTAGGACATCCAATGCATACTTTTGATTTAGATAAAATTAAAAGTAGTAGCATAGATGTTAGATGTGCTAAAAAAGGTGAAGAAATAGTTACTTTAGATGGAGTTAAACAAAGTCTTTCTACTAATAATTTACTTATATGTGATGGATCTAATCCAATAGCTATAGCCGGTATTATTGGAGGGAACAATTCTGGCATAGATGAAAAAACAACAAATATATTAATTGAGAGTGCATACTTTAATCCAGTTAATATTCGAAAATCATCTAAGCAACTTGGGATTTCTACTGAGGCTTCTAAACGATTTGAGAGAGATACTGATATTGATATATTGATTCCAGCATTAAATAAATTATGTGCAATCATTCTAGAATTAGCTGGTGGGGAAACAGTTCCTAAAATTTTTGATATATATCCTCGAAAATCAACTATTAGGAAGATATCTTTTAATATTAAAAAATGCAATCAATTTTTAGGGTCTGAGATTAGTCTTCAATCTATTAAAAATATTTTTGATAGTTTAAATATATTGTATGATAAAAAATCAGATAGCTTAGAATGTACTATTCCTTCTTTTAGAAATGATTTAAATAGAGAAGTTGACTTGTATGAAGAAGTAGCTCGAGTATTTGGATATAATAATATTGACAATTCCTCATCATGTGCTATAACATTTTCAAGTTTTGTAGCTGATGAAAGGAATATTGATTCTCAGATTAGATTATTATTGTCTTCTAATGGATTTAATGAACAGTATTCCAATAGCCTGTTAAATAAAAAAGAAATAGATATCGCAGGTATTGAAGAAAATAGCATTATGATTTCTAATCCATTAAATAAGGAAATGGAATATTTAAGAAATTCTTTATTCTGTGGATTAATGAAAGCAGTCAAGTTTAATGAAAACAGACAAGAGAAATTATTTAAATTATTTGAAATAGGAGCCATTCATTTCTCAAATAATTTTACTAAAACAGGTACTTCAGAATCTTTTAGTCTTGGCTTAGTTTGGTATGGTGAAGAATGCGACAATTGGAGCAATAAGGATTGTATAGATTTTTATTATGCTAAAGGTGAAGTGAGTCACCTTTTGCAATCAATTGGAATTGACAATATTACTTTTAAAGAAGATAATTCCAGTGAAGGATTTGATGTATTGTGTAATATTTATTTAGGGAAAAATCATCTAGGTTATATTGGTGTTCCTAATAAAAAAAATAAATCACAATTTGCAATAAAAGGGAGTTTGCTTTTTTCTGAATTAAATATTGATTCTATAAAAAAAAGTATAAATAAAAAAGATAGTAAAATTTCTTCATGGAACTATTTCCCGTTTATTAATAGAGATATATCAATACTTGTTTCAAAAGAAGTTAAATTTTCTGATATAGAAAAATTAATTTTATCAACTGACAATACAATACTTAAAGGTGTTAGGTTGTTTGATTTATACGAAGACAATAAACTTGATGAAAATAAAAAAAGCATGTCGTTTCGAATGAAATTTCAATCAATAGAAAGAACATTAAAGGATGAAGAAGTTGATGTTATTATAAATAAAATAGTAGATAAATTAAAAAATAAGTTTGACGCTGTTCAAAGATAGGAGTTATGGATGGATTCTAATGTAGTGAGAGTTGATATTTTAGGTCAGGAATATGTTATGAAAACAAGTGCTGACCCTAAGTATATACAAGATGTAGCAAAATATGTTAATGAAAAAATGAATGAGATTAAAGAATCAGGCATTGACTCTTCTTCACAGCAATTAAAAATTTCAGTATTAGCATGCATGAATATCACCGCGGAATTATTTGATGTAAGATCAAAAAGTCATAATTTTATTTCGAAAGTAGAAAATCAAGCACTAAAAATATCTGAATATATTGATAAAAAAGGAGATTCTATTAATCAATAATCTGGAGAAATTTATTAATTCTAAAATATTATATTCTAAGCCCGTAGTTGAGAAATTAATAGCTCATGCAAGAAAAGAAATAAAGCAATTATCTAATCAAAATATTGTTCCTGGATTAGCAGTTGTGCTGATTGGGGATAATCCTGCATCAAAAATATATGTAAGAAACAAACATAAATTCTTTTTAACTAATCATTGTCATAGCGAAACATTTACTTTTGATTTAAATATATCTCAAGATGAATTACTATCATTTATTGAAGATTTGAATCAAAATAATAAATTCCATGGAATTTTAGTACAGTTGCCTCTTCCAAATCATATTGATTCTCAAGTTGTTATTAATTCTATTAATCCTTCTAAAGATGTAGATGGGTTTCACTCAGAAAATCTAGGAAAGCTATTTTTAGGACATCCAAGATTTATTCCATGCACTCCATATGGTATTGTGGAACTTTTAGATTATTATGATATCGAAACTACTGGGAAACATGCTGTGATTGTCGGAAGAAGTAATATCGTAGGGAAACCAATGGTTTCACTGTTATCTCAGTCATTTAAAAAAGGGAATGCTACGGTCACAGTATGTCATTCAAAAACAAATCCTCTTAGAAAATATACTCTTCAAGCGGATATATTGATTGCAGCCACAGGAGTCCCTAATTTAATCACTTCAGACATGATTAATAAGCACGTTAATATTATTGATGTTGGAATTAATAGAGTAGAAGATGATTCTGAAAAAGGATACCATATATGTGGTGATGTAGATTTTAAAGGATGCTCTGGTAAAGTTAATTCTATCACTCCAGTCCCTGGAGGAGTTGGGCCTATGACAATCATGATGTTATTGATAAATACAATCAAAGCTGCCAAAAATGGGAGTTGATAAAAGTCGTAGAACTATTTTTGCATGGTCAATGTATGATTTTGCAAATCAGCCTTATACAACATTAATCATAACTTTTATATACAGTACTTTCTTTGCAAGTGTTATTTCTGAAAATGAAATTACTGGAGCAGCACTATGGTCTAGAGCTATTACAATAACAGCTATTTCAGTAGCATTTTTATCTCCTATAATGGGTGCAATTGCAGATAGGGGAGGATACAGAAAACTATTTTTAATATTCTGGACATTTATCTGTATTCTTGGAAGCTGTGCTCTTTACTATCCAGTCCCAGGTGAGATTTATAAAGCTTTATTTTGGGTTGTAATATCGAATATTGGTTTTGAAATGGGAGGCGTGTTTTGCAATGCTTATTTGCCAGAGATAGCACCTAAAAATAAAATTGGAAGAATATCAGGCTATGGTTGGTCTTTAGGGTATTTAGGAGGATTGATATCGCTTGCAGTTGCACTATTTATGTTTGTTCAAACTCCGACCCCTGCATTTGGAGTTGATAAGTTACAGTCTCCAAATAGAATTAGTGTAAAGTTTAACAAAATAGTTGAAGATGGGTTATATATTGAATCAGCTAAGAAGTCAGAGATATTTGAGAAAATAAGAAATGCTCTAGGCATGTCAGGCCAGAGTGAGAACCTTGAGATACCATCTGGAATGTATCTCCAAATTTCTAAAAAAGGCACAACAGAAAAAGCTCAATCTATTTCACTTAACAATTCATTTGTAAAACTATCTAATTTTGATTCATTAAAGTTTATAGATTCATATAAGAAAAGTAGAAATAAAGATAATACAATCTATCTAGTTGGTCCTTGGAATCAGAATTACAAGTCGGAAAATCAAAGATTTATTGAATTAGATGATGGTCAATATTATGAAGTAAGACAGCCTATTTATAAAGAGAATAAATTAACTGGTATACTAGCATATGGAGAGGGTGGTAATTTTATAGTTATAAATGAGTCTATGTGTGATGAATATGAAAAATTAGATTATAAGGATATATCTGAACTTGCGCATGGATCAACACAGAACATCAGGGCAATCAACTTAATGGTTGCTATTTGGTTTATAATTTTTAGTATTCCAGTATTTTTATTTGTTGGAGATAATAATAGCATACAAAAACCTCAATCTCTAAAAAATCTATGGAAAGATTCATTTAGGCAAATCAAATCTACTTTCACAAATATAAGAGAATATAAAATTCTAGTTAGATTTTTAATTGCACGATTATTTTATAATGATGCATTGATAACAATTTTTGCTTTTGGCGGAATATATGCCAAGGGTCAATTTGGTTTTACATTCAATGATATACTTATATTTGGTATAGTATTAAATGTAGCTGCTGGGTTAGGATCTTTTTTTCTAGGTTTTCTAGATGATAAAATTGGAGGAAAGAAAACTATTCAATTAAGTAATATTGGCCTTATTATTGCATGTATAATTGCAGTAACATTAACACATGATTCATTTTATTTTTGGCTTGCAGGAGTATTAATAGGAGTGTTCTCAGGACCCAATCAAACAGCAAGCCGTTCTTTGATGGCTAAATTCATACCAGAAGGAAAAGAAAATGAATTTTTTGGATTCTTTGCTTTTACAGGAAAAGCAACTGCCTTTACTGGCCCATTACTTCTAGGGTTAGTAGCTGAAGCCTTCCAAGATTTACGATTAGGCATCTCTGTTGTCATTGTATTATTTGTTATTGGATTTTTATTGATGAATACTGTCGACGAAGAGGCTGGATTTTCTCAAAAATACCGCTAATTAAAAACACTTTAAGTAATACTTTAAGTAATGCTTGTATTTTGTTAAATTTTATACGTATATTATTTTAATATTAATAGAGATGAATATTGAAAAAATATGTTTTTATTTTTATAGTCTCCGCATCAGCTTTCCTATATAATATAGTTAGTTCTAGTAATACGTCTCCCTCTATCCAGATGATTGTTAATACATCGCATATAGAAGGCCCACAGGTCGCAAATAATATTGAAAAAGAATTATCTAAAATGAAAGGAATTTCTTCTTATGAAGTTTCTTTGGAATCAGATATGCTGCTTGTAAATTATGATGATAAACAAATTGATGATACCGATATTGTGGGTGTATTGAAAAAGTGGGGATGCAATACATATGAAATATCTTTTAATCCAATATTTAATTAATTATTAATTGAGCATAAAAACGATCACTGTAAATAAAAAAGCTGGTTTTGAGTATCATCTTACAGATAAATATGAAGCTGGTATTGTATTGAAAGGATCTGAAGTTAAATCAATAAGAGAAGGTAAGGTTAATATAAAGGGATCATATATCAAATTTCTTGATAATGAGCTATATTTAATAGGTATGCATATTGGTGATTATTCCCATGCAGATTCTATGTCTCATGAAAATATTGCAGATCGCAAATTATTACTCCATAGAAAAGAAATAATTAGAATAGGTGAATTGATAGATCAAAAAGGAAAAACACTTATTCCTATGAGTTTGTATTTTAAAAGAGATTTAGTTAAAGTTAGATTTGCAGTAGGCACGGGTAAGAAGAAATGGGATAAAAGACATTCAAAAATGGATCAGGATGTTAAAAGACAGCTAGATAGAGAGGTAAAAAAGATAAATAACAGATGAGTAAATTTCCTGAATTAAATGAACAAATGGACTTGATTGCACGTGGGGTTGAAGAGATAATCCCCGAAACTGATCTTGAAAAAAAGATAGAAAAATCCATCACAGAAAATAAACCAATGAAAATAAAACTTGGATGTGACCCAAGCCGACCAGATTTACACTTTGGGCATTCACTTGTTCTTAATAAGCTTTCACATTTCCAGTCTTTAGGTCATCAGGCTGTACTTGTAATTGGTGATTTTACGGCGATGATAGGTGACCCTACCGGTAGGAATAAAACTCGTCCTCAATTATCAATGGAAGAGGCAAAAGAAAATTCCCAGTCATATATAGATCAAGCAGGAGTAATTCTTGATAAAAAAAGTTTAAAGATTGTTTATAATTCAGATTGGTTATCAGGATTAAGTTTTAATGATATTATTAATATCTCCTCTAAGTATACAGTTGCTCAAATGATTGAAAGAGATGATTTTACAAAAAGATATAAAGAAGGGCTCCCGATTGCTCTTCATGAATTCATGTATCCCTTAGCGCAAGGCTATGATAGTGTAGTGCTAAAATCTGATGTTGAACTTGGAGGAACTGATCAGAAATTCAATTTATTAGTGGGGAGGCATCTTCAGAAAGTATCTAATCAAAATCCACAGGTGATTATTACTACGCCACTGTTAGAGGGAACAGATGGTATAAATAAGATGTCTAAATCATATGATAATTATATTGGTATTACGGAAAATGCGAATGATATGTATGGAAAGATACTTTCTATCCCTGATGATTTAATGGCGACTTATTATGAAAATTTAGCTAACTTATCTAAAGATGAATTAGATGGCGTTAAAAAAGAATTAACGCAAAATCCTCGTGATTTAAAGCGTCAATTAGCTCGAATGGTGGTAGAAATATATCATGATAAAGATGAGGCTGTAAAAGCAGAAGAATCTTTTGATAAATTATTTATTAAAAAAGATGTTCCTGATGAAATGCCAGAATGCACAATCACATCAAATGTTAAAGTTATAGATTTGATTACTGATAATGCACTTGTCGGAAGTAGGGGAGATGCAAAACGTCTTATTAAGCAGGGAGCAGTCAGTATTGATGGGAATAAAATTAGTGATATAAATTTTGAAGTTTCAAAATCAGAGAGTTATCAAATTTTAAAAATAGGTAAAAGAAAATTTATTAAAATTGTCTAGTCAAGATGAATATAGAATAGTTTTATCTAGTGTTGCTTCAATATATGATAACCCAAGTTTTAGCTCTGAACTTATAACACAGGGTCTTATTTGGGAAGAGTTAATTGTTATTGATAAAAAGGATAATTGGTATAAAGTCAAACAAAGAGATGGTTACAAAGGGTGGATACATTCATTTTATCTTACAGATTCATCTATATATGATAATAATAAATTATTACAAGACTATAAAAATTGGTATTGGGTAAAAGATAAATTTACAATTTTATCATTAGAGGATAATTCAAACTTTTTAATAAGTTTTGGTTCTGCAATTCCGTGTTTTCAAGATGGTTCTAATTTTTTTACATTACTTCCAAATAATAACAAGGTAAATATAAATAAAAACTCTTTAATCCGATGTATTGATAAAATAAAGTATGTAGAAAATATATCATACTGCACTAAACAGTTGATTGGAATCCCATATTTATGGGGCGGAAAATCTTCATTTGGTTTTGATTGTTCAGGGTTGGTTCAAACAGTTTTTAAAACTAATGGAGTATCAATGCCTAGAGATAGTAAAGACCAATATAATTTAATAAAAAATAATCAAGTTCAATTAGATAAGGCGAAAACTGGTGACTTATTATTTTTTAAAGAAAATGATAAAATCTGTCATGTAGGAATTTATGATAAAGATTTAAAATTTATTCACTGTTCAGGGATGGTTAAATATAATAGTCTAGATAAAGAAGATGTTTTGTTTGATAAAGAACTAATAGATAAATTTGCAGGTATATTTTCTATATCAGAAATAATTAAAGAGCAGCTAAATGAGCGAAAATAAAAAAACATTATTATCAGGCATTCAGCCATCAGGTAAATTAGGGATAGGTAATTACCTGGGTGCAATTAAAAACTGGGTTAAATTTCAAGATGAGTATAACTGTATCTTTTTAATTGTCGATCTGCATGCTCTTACATTAAAGCAGGTGCCGGCAGATCTGCGTGCGCGATGTTATTCGTATGTTGCTCAGTATATTGCCTGTGGAATAGATCCTGCAAAAAATATAGTAGCAATGCAGTCTCATGTTCCGGCTCATACCCAGCTTATGTGGATATTTAGTAATCTTAGCTATATGGGTGAGATGCAGAGGATGACTCAATTTAAAGATAAAGTAAAAAACATGGATAATATCAATGTAGGATTATTTTCTTATCCAATATTGATGGCATCAGATATTCTGATATATCAAGCTGATTTAGTTCCTGTAGGAGCAGACCAGAAACAACACTTAGAGTTAGCTCGAAATATAGCTCAACGATTTAATACTCAATATTCAGATACATTCCCAATTCCAGAGCCATATATTCCAGAAGCTGGTTCACGAATAATGAGCCTTCAAGATCCAGATAAAAAAAATGTCTAAATCTGATAGTAATGATCATAATATTTTAGGGTTATTAGATCCACCAGACATGATTGTAAAAAAGATTAAAAGAGCCGTAACAGATTCAGGTAGTACAATTGAATATGATGAGAATCGTCCGGGTCTTGCTAATCTACTTAATATATACTCTTCATTATCAGGAGAATCAATAAAGGATACAGAAACTAAATTTGAAGGTAAGATGTATTCTGAATTTAAAGAAGATCTTGCTGAGGCTGTTGTTGAAACACTTACTCCAATTCAGACTAAATATAATGAACTTATAAATGATAAATCCCACCTTGAACAAATATTATCAGATGGAGCTGAAAGAGCTTCTGATAGAGCATATAAAACTGTTAGAAAAGTATATAAAAAATCTGGCTTAATTCAATAGCCTATTATTCCATGAGATTAAACAAATATCTAGCCCATTGCGGAGTTGCCTCCAGACGAAAATGTGACCAATTGATTGAGAATGGAGAAATATCTATTAATGGCAAAGTTGCGACTAATTATTCATACCAAGTTTCAGATAATGATATTGTTGCTTTTGGGAATAAGGTTATAAGTCTTGAGGATACTCAATATTCATTATATCTTCTAAATAAGCCTAAGGGATATATCTGTTCTAATGCAAAAGATAATAAAAAGAGAGCTATTGACTTAATAAAGAGTAATAGTAGGCTTTATACAGTTGGAAGACTTGATGTTAATACTTCAGGTGCAATCTTAGTGACAAATGATGGGGATTTAGCTAATAAATTGACACATCCACAGTACAGCAAAGAAAAAAAATATATAGTAAAAACGATACTTGATATTCCTAAAGAAAAATACCTTCAGGTTAAAAAAGGTATCAGTATAGGCAGAAGGCAGGGAGCAAAAGGAACTATAAGAAGGCTGAAAAAAAAGAGTAAATTTATTTACTGGGAAGTCATACTTACTGAAGGAAAAAATAGGGAGATCAGACGTGTATTTGAAAAACTTGATTCTGAAGTAATTGATCTTCATCGCTATGAATTTGCAGGTCTAGATGTAAGAGATATTAAGCCGGGACATTATAAAAAAATCAATCCTGATATTTTTAAATAATTGAAAAATAATGATGGTGCTTTGAGAAGAGGATAATATTGTCTAAATTAACCGGCTTTTTGATAAGGAGTTAAAATACTTATGATTATTGCTATTGATGGCACTTCAGGATCAGGAAAAAGTACAACAGCGAAAAGATTATCTGAAGAGCTTAACTTTCTTCATATTGATAGTGGCTCATTATATAGAGTCGCAACTTATTTTTGTATTATTAATGAAATTAAATCAGATGATGATAATCTTGAATCAAAACTAGATGACATGAATATTGATTTTGATGATAGGAAAATTCTATTAAATGGTAAGGATATAACTTCTGAAATTAGGGAACATTATATATCAGATTCAGTAAGTGATTTCAGTTCTAATGTTATTATTAGAAATAAGTTAAGTGATTTTCAGAAAAAATTAGCTAAAAATAGAAATGCTGTAGTTGAAGGAAGAGATATAGCTACGCATGTTTTTCCATCTGCAGATTATAAATTTTATCTATCTGCAGATATAGAGGTCCGTGCTAAAAGAAGATATAAACAGATGATTGAAAGTGATAGTCAAGGTATTGATAAAAAAGATATATTAACAAATTTAATTAAGAGAGATCAGTTAGATATGAATAGAGAGCATTCTCCATTACTAAAAGATAAGGATGCTATTGAAATAAATACAACTAATCTGAATATAGATGAACAGGTGAACCTGATTATTAAAACAATAAACAAGGAGTAGACTCCACATATGAGTAAAGAAGAAGTAAAATCAATAACAAAGGATGAAAGTTCAGAGGAATTAGAATCCGCAACCCCTTCAGAAGATATTTCTATAGAAGATCAGAATGATTCTGAAGAAAATAATGAAGAAATAGTAGAAAATAATAAAGAATCAGTTGAAGTTGCTGAGGAGCCATCTGAAGAATCAGTTGAAGTTGCTGAGGAGCCATCTGAAGAATCAGTTGAAGTT
>ASPJ01000030.1 GCA_000405805.1 Fidelibacterota bacterium SCGC AAA003-L08 | reverse complement strand
GCTAAGTATGCCATTTAATTTATCTCTTAGATATAATATTTCTTTTGTATGAATTTCAATATCCGAGGCCTGTCCCTGGACTCCCCCCCATAGGTTGATGTATCATAACTCGTGAATTTTCTAGTGCAGATCTTTTCCCCTTAGTTCCAGAGCTAAGCAAAACTGCAGCCATACTTGCTGCCTGGCCCATGCATATTGTACATACATCTGGCTTTATATAATTCATTGTATCTAAAATTCCAAACCCAGATGTAACAACTCCACCGGGACTATTAATATACATGTAAATGTCTTTTTCTGAATCTTCAGCTTCTAAAAATAATAGTTGGGCAATAATTAGGCTAGAAACATAATCATCTATACCTGTCCCTAGGAATATTATTCTTTCTTTAAGTAGCCTTGAATATATATCATATGCTCTTTCTCCATTGGCTGTTTGCTCTACTACCATTGGAACCATCATATTATGGATTTTAGCCATATTTATTTCCCCTTTCTAAGCTCTAAAGTTGATTTTTCAGCAATTTTATTTACTGCAAAATCCTCTAATAACCTAAATAATCTATCATTTAATAATTGTTCATATAAATTATTTAAATTCTCATCTTTTTTATAGAATTCTTTAATCTCTTTTTCTTGTTTTTTTTCTAAACTTATCAATTCATTAATTTTATCATCAATATCTTTATTAGATACTACAATATTATTCTGACTAATTAATTCTGATTTAATAAGATACCACTTTACATTTTTTTGCGTAATATCTTCATGTTCCTTTTTAATATCTTCTTCATTTAAATTATTATCTTTTTGTTTTAAATCCTGTATAATATATTCCATATAATTATCTAACATTGATGTTGGAATTTCAATTTTAGTCTTTTTAGTAAAGAAGTCTATTATAGCATTATTAATTAGTTTCTTATGCTGTTGATCTAAAGATTTTTGAATGTTATTTTTAATTTTATTCTTTAAATCATCTATATTTTTTACGTCTGTATCTATTTTCTTTGCAAAATCATCATCTAATTCAGGCAAAATTTGATTTTGAATCTTATTTATTGTCACCTGATAAGGTGTCATAGTTCCATTAATATCAATATTAGTTTTAATTGAATCTCCTACTTTACAGATCAAAAAATCTTTCTCACAATCTCCTGAAAAATTGGCTGTCCCTAATTTGATATATTGGTTCTTCATAATTTTATCAAGAATTGGTAACCCCGCTTCATCTAATTCCTGAAAATCACCATTTATAAAAAACCCTGATTCCGCCTTTGTTTTATCTTCTAGAGTAGAAAATTTTTCTTGTAATTCATTTAATGACATATTCAAATCATCATTAGATGCAATATATTTTATAGTGTTAATTTTATATTTCTTCTTATAATTAGGCAATTTACATTTGGGAATAACCTCAAAAACAGCTATAAACTCTAAGCTAGATTCTTTGCTGAATTCTAATTTTGTAATTTCAGCCTTATTTATTGGTTGTATTTTCTGCTCATCTAGTGCTTTTTTATAGAATTCGTTCATTGCATCCTCTTTGAAAGATGATTCAATGCTGGGGGTATATTGAGTTTCAAATTTTTCTCTTTGAAAAGAATTCAACTTTCCTTTCCTGCCGCCATCTGGAGTATAATTAGACATATATTTATTAAAGGTCTGATTATAATTGTCTTTTAAGTCATCCCAAGGAACTGCCACATGTAGTTCACGTTTAAATGAATTGATTTCATTTAATTTTATTTTCATAATTTCTCTTTAATTATATGTATAAATTTACAATGTTTTTTATTTAACTAGGTTGCAGTTATTTTAGATTCAATATCCTGGGGAATTCTATCTGATGATTCAATCATATTCTTCATATTTAATAGTTCATTTTTCATGACTTTTATTAAGATTGGTCTAAATGGAATATTTTGAATTTTAAAATTGAAAGAACCCTTAATAATATAGTTTAGTTTTGTTAGTTCTCCTTTTTTAGTCAATTCATACGTACTTGAGTGTTCAAAAGCTTTATGAAGTTTATTATTATTATATTTAAATAACTGTATCAATTTCAAAGGGTTGTAATCAACTATTTTAACATCCATATCTATATTCCCTAATCCAAAATTATGAATAATACTAAATTTTTGATATTTATCTGTTAATGAAAATTTATTAGGTAGAATAATTTCTTGATGAAAGCTATTAATATTCAAACTAATTTCAAAATCACTTAGAAATCCCCAAACTTTTTGAATATCCGCATTAATAATAATTTCTTCTGTTATTGTAATCATATTCTCAATACATTAAATCTACTTAAATTTATGGAATTTATTATTTTGTTGCACAACGAATTATATAATAAAAAAAATAAACAAGATTTAAAAAAGAAAGTTAAACAAGAAGGTTTTGAGAGAATAACCTGTAGCTTTTATAAATATATGCCTCTTCAGAATATAGAAGATTTACGTGACCAACTCTATATTAGCTGGAATAACTTAGATATACTTGGTCGTATTTATATTTCTAATGAAGGTATAAATGCTCAAATAAGTATTCCTGAACATAATATAGAAACCTTTAAAAATAACCTCTATTTAAATGAATCATTTAAAGATATACATATTAAACCTGCCATCAAAGATGGTACTTCATTCTATAAATTAACAATAAAAGTAAAAAAAGAAATTGTAGCATATAAAGTTGCTCCAAATGAATATGATATGAATAAAGTAGGAACCCATTTAAACTATAAAGAATTTAATAAAGCTATTGATGATGGAGCCATAGTGATTGATGTCCGGAATTATTATGAAGGGGAGATTGGAAAATTTGAAAATGCAATCATCCCAGACGTCGATACATCTATTGAACTACTCCCTGAAATAAAAAAATTATTAAGAACTAAAGAAAAAGAGAAAATATTAATGTATTGTACAGGAGGAATCCGTTGTGAAAAAGCAAGTTCTTATTTGCTTCATAATGGATTTAAAGATGTAAATCAATTAAGGGGAGGAATAGTTCAATATGCTAATGATATTAAAAAATATAATGAAAAATCAAAATTTATAGGTAAAAACTTTGTTTTTGATCATCGATTAGGTGAGCGAATAACTGATGACATAATAAGCAAATGTCATCAGTGCACTCTAGAAACAGATACGCATACTAACTGCGCCAATCAGGCATGTCATATTTTATTTATTCAATGCTATAAATGTTCTAAAAAATATTTAAGATGTTGTTCTCAAGAATGTAGTGATTTTATAAAGAAACCAAAAGATGAACAACAACAAATTTTCAGAGAAGGTAAAATACAATTTACAGCTCAGAAATCAATGAGTATTAAACCTAAACTGAAGAATATAAAAAATAATTAATCATTATTTATTATAATTCTATTTGTAGTATATTTACCCATTAATTAATTAATTAAATAAATAAGGGATTATTAACATGAATAACAATATGATTAAAGTATTAGCTGTAGTTGTTATCGCTGGTGGCCTATGGTGGTTTTTAAAAGTTGATGGTGATGGTAAAGCAACTCATTCATGGGTAGCTGCTCATTGCTCTGATGCTGCAATTACAGTAGAAGCTGATTGTGTAGACCCTGCTAAATGGGTTGCAGATGAATGCAAAGCTAACTAAATATGCAAAAAATTAACTAGAGTCTAGACCTAGTAAAAATATATTTGCAATAAAAAAGCTGACTTATTAAAAGTCAGCTTTTTTTATTTACAGAATATAATTTATAAATAAGGTTCTAAATATTAGCCTTTAAAATCTTCACTCCTTCTAAGTAACTGAATTTCCCTAATCCTGAAACCTGAGATAAACATATATCCTCTAAAACAGAATGCTTCCTAAAATCTTCTCTATTTTTAATGTCCGAAATATGAACTTCTACAGTAGGGATATTTACTGTATCAATAGCATCTCGAATTGAATATGAATAATGGGTAAATGCGC
Organism: Fidelibacterota bacterium SCGC AAA003-L08; assembly: GCA_000405805.1. Taxonomy (GTDB): domain Bacteria; phylum Fidelibacterota; class Marinisomatia; order SCGC-AAA003-L08; family D37C17; genus SCGC-AAA003-L08. The sequence goes on along the minus strand of ASPJ01000030.1, from coordinate 9,122 downwards.
CAGCGTTAATTAATATTCCATCAGCCCATTCTTTTTCATCATGTATCATATCAATAATATCTCCTTCATGATTGGATTGATAGAATTTGAATTTCTGACCTAATGATTCAGGGCTATTTTCAAGCCAAGTCATTAATTCATCTAATGTTTCTTCCCCATATATTTCAGGACTTCTGAAACCTAATAAATTTAAATTAGGTCCATTAACAACTAATATATTCATAATTTTTCAACACTTCTTTAATATTATTATAATCAATCTTATTTGTAATCTTCGCTTCCCCAATTGATTCTAATAATATAAACTTTAATTTTCCATTAATATTTTTTTTATCATTCATTATCAGATTAATTAATCTATCAAAATCTAATTTCTTAAGTTGAGGTAACGATATTTTATTTATTAAACTACTAATATCCTTAAAATCTGAATCTGATAGCCTCGAGTATTTATTTGATAATTGACTGGAATATAAAATGCCATATGCAACAGCTTCTCCATGTTTTATATAATCATAACCAAAATATGATTCTAAAGCATGACCAATAGTATGTCCAAAATTCAATATATTTCTAATATCTTTATCTTTTTCATCTTCTTCTACTATCATTGATTTTAATTCTATGCATCGATTTATTATATTAATCATTAGTTCAGAGTTATTATTTCCAGGTGATAACTCGTCAAAATTAGAAGAGATAATTTTGAATAAATTTTTATCTAAAATCAGACCATATTTAATAATTTCAATCATTCCAGAATAATATTCTCTAATAGGTAATGTTGAAAGAAATGATATGTCTATTATTATCTTAGAAGGATGATATATCGAACCTATTAAATTTTTACCTTTTAATAAATTAATCCCAGTCTTTCCTCCTATAGAGGAATCAACCATTGCAAGTAGTGAAGTTGGGATATTGATGTATTGTATCCCTCTCATAAATGTCGAAGCGACAAATCCAGTAATATCACCAATAACTCCACCCCCAATAGCAACCAGACATGAGCCTTTATTACATTTCAAATCTAATAGATTAGAATAAATTTTATCTATATTCAATATATCTTTTGCTTTTTCTCCAGGGGTTGAAATAATTATATTATATTTATAATCTTCAAATCCAGCATGAATCGACTCACCATGATAATCTATAATATTTTGATCAGTAATAATTATAAAGTCTGTGCTATCTGGAAAAGGGTCTAAAATATCTGAAATATTCTTAAACATACCATCATGTATAATTATATTACTCTCAATTGAATTATTTAATTGAATCTTAATAGTTTTCATCTAATTTAATATTGTAATGATTTCCTCAATAGCATCCTTAACAGATAAGTTATTAACATTAATTATATGATGACATGAATTATAATAATATTTTTTTCTCTGATTCCAAATATCATATATAGTTTCCAAATTATCTGAACCTGATAAAAGGGGTCTGTTATCTATGTCTTTTATTCTATTTAGTAAGATATTACAATCCAACTCCAATAAAAATGTGAGCCCATGATTTATAAGTACTTCTCTATTTTTTTTTCTTAGGATGATTCCTCCTCCTGTGGAAAAAATTTTATTCTCTTCTTTTGATTTTTCAATGAAATATGCTGATTCCATTTCTCTGAACTTATTCTCCCCAAATTCATTAAAAATTTCTAAAATAGTTCTATCATTAATAAATTCTATATCAGTATCTACATCTACAAAATCCATATTCAATTTTTTAGATAATTTTCGTCCTATTGTTGTTTTCCCACTACCCATCATACCTATTAGATAAATATTATTCATTATTAAGGTCTCTATGAATTTATATGATTTTTTAATTCTAAAATACTATCTCCACCAAACTTCTCAAGCACTGAATCTGCAATAACAATACAAAGCATACTCTCGGCTATAATGGATGCGGCAGGGACTGCACAAGAATCAGTTCTCTCTTTATGAGCTAATTTTTCTTCTTTGGAAATTATATCTATTGATCTTAATGGTTTTATTAATGTTGGAATAGGTTTCATCGCTGCTTGAAAAATAATTGGTTCTCCATTACTAATACCGCCCTCAATTCCCCCCGCATTATTAGAATACCTAGTATATTTTTCACCATCCCATCCTATCTCATCATGAACTTTGCTCCCTCTTTTAGAAGAATTTTCGAATCCATTACCAAACTCAATTCCCTTAATGGCATTAATTGACATAATTGATTCTGATATTTTAGATTGCAATCTATCAAACCATTGAGAATATGAACCTAAACCTAATGGAATTCCTGTTGCAAAAACTTCAAATTTTCCACCTACAGAATCTCCTGCTTTTTTAGCAGAATCAATTTTTTCTATCATATTATTTGATTTAGTTTTATCAAGGCATCTAACATCTGACTTATCTGCCTGTAGAGTTACTAATTCAGCTCCTTTAGTCAAATCAACCACAGAATCATCAGATATATCATGTATTTGTATAACTCTACTACCAATTTCAATTTTGATTTCTTTTAATAACTTTCTACATATTGAGCCTATTGCAACCCTCATTGCAGTTTCTCTAGCCGATGATCTTTCTATAACATTCCTTATATCTGAGAATCCAAATTTCTCTACTCCTGCTAAATCTGCATGACCAGGCCGTGGTAATGTAATATTCTTAATTCTTTTAGTGCTTTTATCTACTGGCATAATAGAAACCCAATTTTTATAATCCATATTTTCAATGATTAAGCCAATTGGCGCACCAATGGTTTTTCCTAAACGTACTCCTGAATAAATCTCAGCTCTATCACTTTCAATTTTCATTCGTTTTCCTCTGCCATGACCTTTTTGTCTTCGTGATAATTGCGCTTGAATATAATCTTCATCTATTTCAAGTCCTGCTGGCATACCATTTATAATACCCAGCAATCCTTTGCCATGAGATTCTCCTGATGTTAAATATTTTAATTTTGTCAGCACTATTTTGATTCCAATAAATATTTTTTAATATGCTCTATATCAATCTTCCCAATAATCTCTTTATTAGACCACAGTTCTATTGATTTAATAGCTTGATAAATTAACATATCTAGTCCATTAATAATTTGTATATCTTTATTTGCCAATATAGTATGAATTTTAGATTGATGATAATTTAAATCATAAAAAACATGCGTATTTGCAAATATATCCTCTGATAAGATTGGATTATTATCAATTATATTTAAGGGAAGACAATTAATTATAAATAAATCTGAATAGTTCATTCTATTAATATCATTAATATCTAGTACATCATAGGCAATATTATTAATATTAACTTCTCCCATATTAGATCTATTATATATTTCAAAATTCTTTATTCCTAATTTCTGCAAACCATATATTACGGCTCTACATGCTCCACCTGCTCCCAGTATAACTATATTATATTTCCCTAAATTAATATTATTATACTCTAATGATTTAATGAATCCATACCAGTCCGTATTCTCTCCTATAATTTGATTCTTATCTTTATAAATACAATTAATAGCATTAATTCTATTTGAATCTTTTGATATTACGAGTGATGAAAAAATCATTCTAGATTTATAAGGATTAGTAATATTAAGTCCATTAATATCATTAGATTTTATATCAGTATAAATATTATTCACTGCACTATCAAATTCAGATGAATCTATATTTTTAGAAGAATATGTTGCTTGGATATTATAAAATCGATATATCCAATTATGTATTGCTGGACTTAAAGAATTACTAGTATTTTCTCCAATTAGATAATATTTCTTCATTTAATAATTTTCTTTAAAAGCGAAGTAAATTGAGGAAAAGATGAATTAATGCAATCAGCATTATCAATTTGGTTATAATTACCCGAAGAAATACCCGCAATGACAAATGCCATTGCAATGCGATGATCATCATAGGATTTAATGTCTGCTTTATTTAGAATACTAGGACCTTCAATCATTAACCCATCTTTCTTATCAATAACTTTAACTCCCATTCTTTTTAAATTGGTAGTTATCGCTTTTATTCTATCGGACTCTTTATAGCGTAATTCTTCTGCCCCAGATATTATAGTCATACCTTCGGCTTGAGTTGCTACTATAGCTATAATAGGTAATTCATCAATAATAGAGGGAATATCTTTTTCATCAATATTTACACCATATAATGGTTTGTAATAAACCTGAATATCTCCAACCTGCTCACCATTAATATTCCTTTTGTTATGCAGAATAACTCCAGCTCCCATTTTCTTTAGGACCTTAATAAAACCCATTCGAGTATCATTTATCAGTATATTGTTTATTCTTATATCTGAATTAGGAATCATACATGCAGCACCTATGAAAAATGATGCAGATGAAATATCCCCTGGGATATCAATGTGAATATTTTCAATCTGTCTATTTGAAGGGTTGAATGAAATTCTATTATCTTGAATAATAATATTATGCCCAATATTTTCTAACATAATTTCAGTATGATTTCTGGATTGATATTTTTCATTAATAGTAATCTTTCTATTTGAACAAACACCTGCAAGTAATAATGCAGATTTCACCTGTGCACTTGGAATATTCATTTTATAATTTAAATCCAATATTTTATCTGATTTACTAATCCTAATGGGAGAAAGTCCATTATCACAAGAAATATTAATACCCATACTCGCTAATGGATCTATGATTCTATACATTGGCCGACTTGATAAAGATTCATCCCCAATTAATTTAGCAGGAATATTGAGTCCTCCTAGCAATCCTGAAAGTAATCGAATTGTAGTGCCTGAATTACCACAATTTAAAGGTTTAGATGGGCATTTAAATGTACTCCCTTTTATTATGATTTCATTTTTACTTGTATATGAGTTAATACCTATATAGTTTAAACACTTTAGAGTATTATCTACATCTAATGCTGTTGATAGATTGCTGATATGGTTTTCTCCAGGGATTAATGAAGATATCAATAAAGCTCTGTGTGAGATTGATTTATCTCCAGGGACATTAATAACACCTCTTATGGGCATGATTTATCCACAGCATTAATTTCTAAAAAATTTTTAATCATTTTAATGCCAAATTTAGTTTCAATTGATTCTGGATGAAACTGAAGACCAAATAAATTTTTATTCTTATGCTCAACGCCCATAATAATGTCATTTTTAGATTTTGCTATGATATTTAAAACTTCTGGAAGAGATTTTTCTTCTATTGCCAATGAATGATATCGAGTTGCATGAAAAGTTTGAGGCATATCTCTAAATATTGCTGAACTTGAGCAAGTAATCTTTACAACTTTTCCATGACAAATTTCATTTGCAGTAGCTACCTTCCCTCCAAATGCCACCGCTATAGCTTGGTGACCTAAGCAGATTCCTAATATTGGGATATCTTTGTAATATTTTTTGATAACTGGAATAGATATGCCTGCATCTTCAGGTTTCCCTGGACCAGGAGATATAACTATCTTATCAGGCGCCATATTTTTAATTTCTTCAATAGTAATTTCATTATTCTTTACAATTTGCATATCATAATTCAACGACCCAATGTATTGGACAAGATTGAATGTAAATGAATCGTAATTATCTATAACAAGTATCATAAAATTAGTTATCTCTATTAATAAATATGAATTCTTTAGGGATTTTATGATTGGAAATCAATGTTTTTAACCATTTCTTTAATTTGTCTTTATCTATAGTTTTAGAATTTATATATGCTACCATTTTTTCGCCCCATTCTTCATCTTTAATAGTTTGTATAAATACATCTTTAACATCTGGATGTGAAGCAATAATATTTTTAATTTCAAGAATATCTATATTTTCTCCTCCACTGATGGCTTGGCCCTCTCTACCAAATACATATAAAAACCCATCGCTATTAATATATCCTGTATCATAAGTATTATACCAATTATCAAACTTTTCACCATTATAATAGCTGCCTATAATGGCTGGCCCTTTAACTAAAATATGGTTATTCTTAATTTTAAAATTAATATTATTATGAGGAGTCCCTACTGATTCAATATATTCTAAATTATCTTTCACCCAAAAACCAGATATGCCTGAAGAAGACTCAGTCATCCCATAAGCCTTATATATATTTAATTTCTTATTAATAGCATCCTGTAATAATGAAGTACTGCAATATGATCCACTTAGTATTATTACTCGTAATATTTTATGTATATCTATTATTTGTTTAGCTTTTAATAATCGGGATAACATAGTGGGGACAAGAGAAATCAAACTAACTTTATGCTGTATAATTTTATTTATACAATCATCTTCTTTAAATTCATCAACTAAAATGATTTTGAAACCATATAGTAATGAGCGGAAAATTATAGATAATCCCCCAATATGATGAAGGGGAAGACAATTTAAATAAATATCATCTTTTTTAAATGATATTCGAGCATCCCACGATTTACAACTTTCAATAATATTTTGAACAGATATTTGAGCAATTTTTGGGTTTCCAGTAGTTCCAGATGTGAGTAGCATACAGGCTATTTGATTATTATTTGGTTTATATTGCAACGATGGAGCACATCCTCCAATCCCAGGAGATAATTCCTCAATTGCAAAAACTGGAACTTCCTTGATTTTAATATTTTTAGATTTATCCCAATCTGTAATAAAATAACTAATATTTATAGCTGAATTAAGGTTCTCAATTTCCTTTGAAGTAAAACTAGAAGGAATAATTAATGGATGTGCTTGAACTTCAATACATGCAAATAATACTTCTAATAGATTAAGAGAATTCCCTAGGTATATACCTACAAGATCCTCTCTTTGAATATTAATAGCCTGCATTGATTTAATTCTACCTTCAACTGCATAAGCCATATCACTATATGTGATATTTTGATTATTATAATTAATAAAAATATCTTCAGGTCTAGATTCAGTATAATCTTTTAATATTTGATTAATCATTTAGAATAATTCCTAAACCGGGACAATCATTTATAGCCAATTTTCCATTATTAATTTCTGGAGTTTTTGCAATATCTAAATCAAATATATCATCTGCCGATATACCGCATTCATTACCAATATTGTTTGATAATGCAAAATGCATACATGCCATGCGATTAACAGCGCTGTCAAACATATTAGTTATTATACATTCTATTTCATTTTCTTTCGCTATCTCAATTATTTTATTTATAGTTGAATATTTTCCAAGTGTCATAGGCTTAATAACAAAAATATCTGCACATTGATTATCTATTAATTTATATGCTGAAAAAATATCCACTATAGACTCATCTACAGCAACCTTAATTTTTGTATGCAGACGAAGTTCAGCTAAATCCTCAAAATTATCTGGTGCTATTGGCTGTTCAATATAATCAATATTAAATTTTTCCATTGACTTACAGAACCTAATTGCTTTTACTAAATCTAGTTGACCATTTGCATCAATCCTAAATTTAACTTTTTCACCATAGATATTAGATAATTCCTCCATTTTTTTAATATCATCGTAAATATTTCTATAACCTAATTTTATTTTAATTATATCAAAACCATCATTTGGATTATGCAACCCATGGATACCATTCACCTTAAGTACATTGCTTGAATTATTATTTAAATATTTACTAAGAGGGAGCTTAGACTCCTGACTCAAAATATCAAATACAGCTGTTTCTAAACCAAATAATAATGATGGCATCATCATTGAATGTAAATCAAAAATATCAAACAAATCATCTCTTCCAATGTTGCCTATATCATTAATAGTTTGATTAATAGCCTCTAGGGCATAATAGCATTCCTGTAAAGATTCAATGTTGAAACCTTTTAATGGAGAAACCTCACCAATACCAATAAATGAACCTGAATGTACTTTCAAAATAAACCCATCTCTATTTTCATATATATCACCAGCTGTTTTAAATGGTTTTTTAAATTTTAATCTATATGGATGAGATTCAATTTTTTTAATATTCAAACTACTATCCCAAAACTAAATAATAATGTATATAATAATAATAACTTAGCAGTTCCTTCAAGAGTCTTATTTAGATCAGAGCCTTCTTTAAAGAAAACTTGTAATATTAATTGTACAGCTATTGGTAATGTAAAATAAACAATATATATAGAAGACTTGTAGCCTAGGATATACGATATGTATATTGGAATTATATAAGCGATAATCATTAATAATAAATACTCAACTTTAGTCAATTTTTTACCTAATAATACTGCTAATGTATTCTTGCCATATTCCTTGTCATTATCTATATCTCTTAAATTATTAACTACTAATATTCCTGTAGATATAGACCCTACGGCACTTCCCAGTATAATTGATTCTATGCAGAATTTTCCTATATGAGAATAAAATGCTGTATGTAAATAATATGTTCCAAAAACTGAAACTAAACCAAAAAATATAAATACAAAAATATCTCCAAGACCATTATATGCTAGGGGGTAGGGGCCAGAAGTATATAAAAATCCAAATAGAATAGATAAACTCCCAATAACTACAATTGGCCAATCTCCTATGAGAGCTAGATAAAAACCCAAAACAACAGCAAATGTAAAAACAAAAAAAATAGCTGATTCTATCTCTGATTTTGAGAGTAATCCTTTCTGCAAAGCTCTATCTGGACCCAATCTATCATTATTATCTGCTCCATTAATATAATCAAATAAATCATTTACAAAATTAGTACCTATCTGAATTAATATAGCCGTAATAAGAATGATAATGAATATTAGAGAACTAAAATAGCCCTCTTGAAATGCAAGAGACGACCCTAAAATTACAGGGGCAATTGCTGCAGTTAATGTTTTTGGTCTAGATGCAAGAATCCATCTATGCATAATAATTACGGAAGTCGTTTAAACTTATTGAACTTGGGTTTTCTTTTTTCTTTAAAAGCATCTCTGCCTTCCAAAGCACCTTTTAGCATACGTAATGCTAATGGAGATTTTTCTAGAATTTCATTACACCAACTCACTGTTGTTTCTTCTAATTTTTCATATGGGACCACTTCATTTATTAATCCCCAATTGTATGCCTTTTGAGAATCATAAAATCGACATAAAAACCAAATTTCTCTAGCTCTTTTCTGACCAATTACACGA
>ASPJ01000029.1 GCA_000405805.1 Fidelibacterota bacterium SCGC AAA003-L08 | reverse complement strand
ATATTTTATGTGCTTGTTTTCTTCTGGGATATCATGATTTTGTAATTCTAAGTAAAATCGATCCGGAAAAATTTCAGAATATTCAACCGCTGCTTTCTGTGCATTATCATAATCCCCTATGGATGCATAATGAGTAACTTCGCCAGCCAAGCATGCACTTGTTGCAATTAGGCCCTCATTATATTTTTTAAGTAATTCTTTATCAACACGAGGGCGATAATAAAAGCCCTCTAGATAGCCTATAGAAACTAACTTCATCAAATTTTTATATCCAGTTTCATTCATACATAGCAAAACTAAATGATGATAATTCCACTTTTTTCCCGTACTATCTCTATTAGTTATTCTATCCTTATGATTAGCTACAGAAACATAAATTTCACAACCCAATATAGGCTTAATACCTTGTTTAATAGCTTTCTTATAAAATGGAATCATTGAAAATAAATTGCCGTGTTCAGTTACTGCAATTGTATCCATTTTTAAATCTGTTAAACGATTACACATTTGATCAACAGACTGTGCTGCATCTAATAATGAAAAATCTGTATGATTATGTAGATGTACAAAATCTTGTTTCATAAATTTATGTAAATAACTTAGTAGATAAGATAGTAAGTACTCCTCCGATTGTAATATATTTTGTTGTGATAGCTAGTGTAACACAAGATTGAGAATTTGGATATTCCCAAAGATAAAATATACAGCTAACTAATGGTACTTGTACATACAAAACTAATAATATAAGATAGTTAAAATTATAAATTCCAATAATATATGGATAGATACTAGCCACTATTAATAACACACATAATGCTAAAATAATTAACTGAGAATAGCCTATCCCAAATACAACGGGGAATGTATTAATTCCAGACTGTTTATCCCCTTCAATATCTGCAATATCTTTAATAATTTCTCTAATGAATGTTAATAGAAAGGTGAGAATAATTGGATATAATAAATCACATAAATTATTATTCAGTACTATGGCTGGAAAAATAAATACGCTAGCTAAAATCAGGCTTATTGTAATATTGCCCAATAATGGAATACCTTTTAAAAAAGGGGTGTAATTCAAAATTAATAAAAAAATTAAAATTAGAAACAAATTACTGGAAAAATTAAAATATATATATGATAATCCCCCTGCAAATAATATTAGTAATATTAAAATATATATTAAATTGTAATTAAATGAAGTACTGTTTGATGATATAACAGGTCTATTAGAATTATTAATTGTATCCGTTTCTATATCAAATAAATCATTTAGAATATTTGCGCAAGCACAAAATATCATCACTACTAATGATATAATAAATATAATATAATAATTATTTGAATTTAATATATAGGATGCTATACATGATGTAAGTCCGCTGAGTAATACATTCAGTGGGCGGATAACGTGAAAATAATTAAATATTGGATTCATTGATATCACAATTTAAAAAAAAAATAATATCAATAAAATATTATTACTAAATATAATGTAAATTGTGACCCCAATTAAGAGGTTGTAATGAATAAAAAAATACGAGTAGTGATGGCAAAACCTGGTTTAGATGGCCATGACAGAGGTATTAAAATATTAGCACGAGCATTTCGAGATAGTGGAATGGAGGTAATATATTTGGGGTTACGTCAAACTCCTGAAATGATTGTGAATGCTGCATTACAAGAAGATGCTGATGTGATTGCATTGTCAATCTTAAGTGGCGCTCATATGACTATTTTTTCAGAAGTTAAAAAATTAATGAACGAAAAAAAATTAAAAGATGTCCTGTTAACTGGCGGAGGTATTATCCCTGATGAAGATATGAATGCATTATATAAAAAAGGGGTTGGAAAATTATTTGGACCTGGAACATCTGTAGATACAACAATTGAATATATTGAACAATGGGTACAAACTAATAGATTATGACAGATTTAAAAACATTAAACAAAAAAGAATTAGAACATGAGTTCGCGAATGATTTTGGTTCTCCTTATTTTCCAATTTTAGGAGAAATATATTTGAGAGATAAAGATTACATGCGTGCTGAAAAAGTATGTAGAATTGGATTAGAACATAATCCAGATAATCTAAATGGATATTATATATTGTCAAAAATATATTTGTATAATAATAAATTAACGGATGCAGAAAAATTATTAAAAATTTTAATTGATAAAAATCCATTACATATTAATGGACTACGATTAATTATTGAATTACAACGCAAACTAAATAAATCTAAAAAATACAGATTAGGGTACCTAAATAAATTATTTGATATTTTCCCTTCAGATGAATATATAAAAAATGAAATAGTAAATCTTGACAAATCATATTTTAATAATAAGACAGTCAAGAAAAAACATTCCAAAGAAAAAAATATTCAAAATGCTATTAATTTTAATGTACAACCTCATATGGCAACTTTAACTTTTGTAGAAATTTTAAAAAAACAAAAACAATATGATCAGGCTTTACATGTATTGTCAATCATAGAATCAAAATCAACTTCTAATAAAAAAACTGAAAAATTAAAATCTGAAATAAAAAATTTATTAATTGAATCTAATTAATGAAATTTGATATTTCAGAATATCAGAATACAATATATCATGACCCACAACGATATGATGATCAATATTGGTGGAAAAAAAATGATATTGAGTTTTGGAAAACCATCTATCATAAAAATAAAGGTAATAAAATATTAGAATTAGGCAGTGGTACAGGTAGACTGGCTATCCCCTTAATTAAAGAAGGTTCTGAGTATACAGGTTTGGAAATTTCTCAAGAATTTTGTGAATATACAAAAAAACGATTGCAAGGATATTCAACCACATATAATATTATCAATCAAGACTTTAGAAATTTTAATTTACATATGAAATTTGATATGATTTTTATTGCTTTTAATACTTTTTTACATTTATTAACTAATAGTGATGCTAGTGCATTTCTACAGTCTGTAAAACAACATATGAATAAAAATACATTGTTGTATATTGATATTTTTGTTCCTAATCTATTATTTCTATATAGAGCTAAGAAAAGAATAAAAAATTTAGAATATATAGATTCACAAACCAATGAAACTATATATATAGATGAAGTATGTGACTATAATAGAACAAATGAAATAAATAAAATTACCTGGATTTATTATTCAAAGGATAAATTAAAGGAATTAAAATATAATTTTACTATGAGAATGTATTTCCCCAATACAATGAATAGATTAATTATTGATTCAGGATTACAAATATCAAATTTATGGGGCGATTATGATTTATCTAGTTTTAATGAATCAAGTCAACTGCAAATTTATGAATGCAAATTATAATATAAAGCGGATATTACTATTATTATTCATCCAATTTGGTTTATCGGTTAATAATCATCCAATTTTTCTCATCCATGGATTTATGGGATGGGGTCGTGAGGAACTAAATAATTATTATTATTGGGGTGGTGAAGAAGATCTTGAAACTGAATTACATAATGAGGGATTTGATGTATATACTTTATCTGTAGGCCCTATATCTTCGAATTGGGATCGAGCAATTGAAGCATATGCACAAATAAAAGGTGGATGTGTAGATTATGGGATAGAACACTCACAAAAATATGGTATTACTCAAAAACCATTACAAAAATGTTATGAAGGTTTATATCCAGAATGGGATGCAAATCATCCAATACATATTATAGGACATAGTCAAGGTGGCTTGACTGCCCGTATGCTTGAATATTTATTAGTAACTATTATTAATAATGAATCTTCAGCATTACTTTCACAACCCCATGAAAATTACATAAAAAGCATTACAACATTATCTACCCCACATAATGGGACCTCATTATCACTGATTGTTAATAATCATTTTCCATCTTTACAGAAATTATCTGTATATGCTGGGATTATAAACAATGTTTTATTTCAAAACTATTATAATTTTGATTTAGATCAATGGGGTTTAGCAAAAAAAGAAACCGAAACATATTATCAATTTATGCAACGAATCAATAATTCAAATATAAAATTAACTCAAAATTCCGCTTCATGGGATATATCTATTGAAGGAGTAGAATATTTTAACAAATTATATGAATCTAATGATAATATATATTATTTTAGTTATTCTACATCATCAACAATTCAAAAAACTAATTCACAGTTTCATAAACCTAATAATACAATGAGTTATTATTTAAGACCTACAGCCATTTTAATGGGACGTAATCAAAATATACCAGATTCTGAATGGTATGAAAATGATGGTATAGTCAATACTATCTCTATGGATGGTCCACATGATGAAACAATTATTCAATATTCAGGATCACCAATAAAGGGCATATGGCAAAATATGGGAATTTTATATTATGACCATCATCAGATATTATTTAGAAGAATGTTAAATAATGATACTGAAGAGTTGATGAATCTATATATAAAGCATTGTCATTTACTATATTCATTGTAACTCTACAATATTAGTTGTAATATGCAATTATGATATTATCAGATCATTTTACATCTTTAAATATAAAACTTACATCTATTTTCCGATTATTATCTAGCCAATATAATCTATCCTATCCACAGTATTGTATATTAATGAAGATAGATGCAAGTAGTAATCCAATGTCTGATTTAGCAAAAATTTTAGGTCTTGATAAAAGTACGCTGACGCGCAACATCAATGTTTTAATAAATAGAAAGTTAGTTGATAAATATCAAGACCAAACTGATTTAAGAGTTTATAGGGTGATCTTAACTTCTAAAGGTGAGAAAATTAAAACAAATCTATATAATGACTTAGATAATTTCACATCAGCTTTACTGAATTCTTTAGATAGTAATGTACAGGATGAAATATACTTGTTAGATAAATTAATACAAAAATTAGATTCTTATGAAATCTCAAAATGATATATCTAATCAGCTTATTACTTGGTATAATAATAATAAACAAAGCATGCCTTGGAGAGATGATAAAAATATATATCATATATGGTTATCAGAAATTATGCTTCAGCAAACACAAATTAATACCGTAATCCCATATTATACTCAATGGCTAAAACAATTCCCAACTATTAATGATGTTGCTTCTGCATCTGAAGATGATATTTTAAAATTATGGGAAGGACTTGGTTATTACTCTCGTGCATTAAATTTTCATAATGCATGTAAAACAATCATAGAATCATATGATGGTGAAATACCAAAAAAAGACTTTATTAAATTAAAAGGGGTTGGCCCATATATTGACGCTGCTGTCCGATCAATTGGATATCATGATGTTACCCCTACTATTGATGGAAATGTAAATCGCGTAGTATCAAGACTATTATGTTTAAAAAAACCTCCACAAAAAGAACATAAAAAAATATATAATTTTTTAATACAAATAATTAATCCTAAGGTTCCCGGTGATTTTAATCAAGCTATGATGGATTTAGGTAGAAATATTTGTAAACCAAAAAAACCATCGTGTTTACAATGTCCATTAAGTACTATATGTAAAGCATATAAAAAAGATAGTGTTAATCAATATCCTATGAAAATAAAAACTAAAAAAATTCCAAATATCAATGTGGCAGTAGGTATTATATGGAAAAAAAATAATATTTTGATTGCAAAACGAAAGTCACAAGGTCTATTGCCTGGGCTATGGGAATTCCCAGGAGGTAAAGTCAATCATCATGAAACTTCAGCTGATTGCGTTATACGTGAAATTTATGAAGAGACTGGAGTTACAGTTGAATTAAAATCATTTATAACTAATATAAAACATCAGTATTCACATTTTTCAATATCTCTGGACTCATTCCATTGTATATATAAATCAGGCACGCCAGAGCCTAGACAATGCACTGATATAAAATGGATTAAGCCAACTGATATACCGAAATTTGCATTTCCGAAAGCTAATCATAAATTTATGGATCATATCCCCATAAATAATCCATGGCTATAAATATGTTAACTAGTATAATTCTATATGTATTTGGTTTTATAGGCTTTATGGTTGGGGGACTAATTCTTCTTATTATTGCAATGATTTCACGCAAATTAATGTTTCAATATATTTATTATTTTTGCCATACTCTCATGTTTTGTATGGGGGTTAAAATTAATATTAAAGGCAAGTTTCCAAATAAAAAAGGTCAATTTGTTATTATGTCTAATCATGGATCATTTATTGATGTATTTGTAGTCCCTCCAAGTATTCAAGGAAAATTTACTGCTATTTCTGCAGCTAAAAATTTCAAAATACCTCTATTTGGGAGCTTATTAAAAAAAATAAAAGCCGTCCCTATAATTCGAGAAAATAAAGAAGCTGCAATGCAAAGTATTAAATTGGCAGAAAAAGTAATTCATAAAGATAAATACCATATGGTTATTTTGCCAGAAGGAACTCGTACGCTAGATGGAAAATTGCAAAAGTTTAAAAAAGGGGGATTCCATATGGCTATTAATACTCAAACCCCTATATTACTTATTGTACATCGCGGAACTTATTTATATAAGCCAAAAAATAGATGGAGATTGTCACCGCGTACCATTGATGTTATAATTGGTCCTACCATTGAAACTGATGGATATGATGCTAATAATATTCATGAATTAATCGATAAAACTTGGAATGAAATGAATAATTTACTTAAGTAAAAGGAGATATAATGGAAGCACATATCCAAACTAATCAAGGCACTATAAAATTAAAATTGTTTTATGAACATGCACCTCTAACTGTAGCAAATTTTATTAATTTAGCAACAAGAAAATACTATGATAATCTAAAATTTCACCGAGTCATTGATGATTTTATGATTCAAGGGGGATGCCCACTAGGTATTGGAACGGGAGGCCCAGGTTATCAATTTAAAGATGAATTCCATCCTGAATTAAAACATGAAAAAGAAGGAATATTGTCAATGGCTAATTCAGGCCCTGGAACTAATGGAAGTCAATTCTTTATTACTCATATTCCAACACCTTGGTTAGATAATAATCATACAGTATTTGGCAGTGTTATAGATTCGGAAAGTCAGAAAACAGTTAATACAATTCAGCAGGGGGATGAAATAAATACTATTGATATTATTGGGGAATTACCTAAAGATGAATCAATTTCAAATCAAATTAATGAATGGAATAAAATTTTAGATAATTAATAATTACTAAGAAGGAAATACAAATGAAAGAAACAACTGCAATTTTATTTACATTGATACCCTTAATAATGTGCTCTTGTGGTGAAAAAGAGCCTAACAATTGGACTCATGCAGATCGACAAGAATTTCTATCAGAATGTAATGTAGATGGAAAAATGCATAGTTATTGTAAATGCGTACTTAATGATGTAGAAAAAGCATTCCCTGATGTCCATGAAATAGATAGGAATTATGCTAAAGTTGAAAAACATATTCTAACAGTTTCTGTAGGGAAATGTCTAGATACAGTGTATGATTTAAACATTGATAAAGATGTTGACTTGAATAATATATATGATGAGACCAAGAGTGAATATGACCTATTTATGGATGAATGTAATATAGGCGGAACAATGCATGACTATTGTAATTGTACATATGGTAAATATCTAAAATATGGTTTGGATTATTATATGAAGAATATTGACCAAGTTACTCAAGAATGTATTGACTATTTATATTAATATTATCGAGACTATAGGAGAACATCGTAATAATGGGCCAAAAAAATATTTTACCTATTAATGGATTCTCCAATATTTAGATCCATCATTTTTTCTATCTAAATATTTTTGTGAAACTAATTCTCTTCTTAATAGTGGAGTATCACCAAATATATGGTGTTGATTAATAATAATATTAATTTCTTTTTCAGAATATTTTATTTTAAAAGAAAATTTTTTGGATAACCATTGAATAACCATCTGTTTATCTGATGGTTTTTTGGGCCAGTGTAAAATCTGATCTAATTCATTAATTAATTTATTCATTGATAATAATATCCATCATAATTTTATCATATTTTTGAGTAATTATCGACCAATCATATTTCTGAGTGTATCTCTTAAATGATGATAATGTTGATTGATGATATGATGATAATAAATTTTCTAATTTGTTAATCATTTCTTCGTAATCATTATAAAAATTATTTCTATTTTTTGCGTAATTCAATAACTCCGGATAAGTTAATCTATTAGGCACTAATGGGTGTACATCACAATATATAGCTTCCATGATACTTGCTCCAAAAAATTCTTGATTCGTTGTTACTAATAAAATATCAGCAGTCCATAACCAATGTGCATATTCTTGAAAAGACTTGCAGTATCCCATATGTATAATCTCCTTAGAAAATATTTTGCGTGCATGAGTAAAAATATTCATCTCTGTATCAAATTCCTCACCTACAATAATAAGTTGAAATTTGATTCCCTTTGATTTAATATGTTCTAAACATTGGAAAAAATCATCTGGATTTTTATCATACTCCCAACGATGGTTCCATAATATAATTGGTAATTTATTTTTCTTATTAATTTTATATTGGTCAAACTTTTTCAGATCAAGTCCTAAATATGAAACTAGTGATTTATCCTGAATGACATCAATAGTTGACAATTCATTATGATCAGGGAATTGTTTTAAAAACTTTTGTAATGCACTAATAAAACTCTGTTTATGAAAATTAGAATTAAACATGATTATATCACTACGAAGTGCTGTTGTATAATTAATGAAGCCATAATGATGATCTCTATTTTTTTCTTTATCTCTATCCTTAGTTGACCATGGGTATGTTAGTTGATTTTCATGAAAAAAGGATATGATTGGAATATTCTCAAAATTAGCAAATGCTATAAAGACAGGTAAATTCAGCATGTCAGTAATCAGAACTAAATCAGGTGATTGATTCTCTTTAATATATTGATTAAATAATTTAGCCAGGGTAATGGCTCCCCCATGCATTCTCCATTTCCAATAAATACCTTTTAGTGATAAAATTTCAATATTATGCTGACTATTTTTTTTATAACTATCTGCCCATGATTTATGTGACCCCGTATAAAACGGTTCAATTAATATTATATTTAATGATTGTTTAGATATCATACTATCTAGCTAAAATTATATTAATCATTATGATGATATCAAATATATCTAAGATATTATCTCCATTAATATCTGCTAAGCATAATTCTTGTTCACCTGCTTCAGTAAACTCCATTATAATATTCACTATTTGTAATATATCTAATATATCTAATACACCATCTAAATTGACATCTCCTAAAGATGTTTCACAATCTTGAGTGGTTGGATTAAATTCATATGCACCCATATCTGGAGCAGAATCAGTATATAAATTAATCTCAACTGATACGCCATTATTAAAATCAAAATAGTCAATTCCTGAATCAATACATGGAGAATTAACTGTTAATTCATAATTATTACTTTCACTATCTTCAAATAATGGGTCTGAAACAATATTGCCTTCACCATTAAAATCATTTTCAAATAAAGAATAAACACCTTCTATATTCAACTGGTTATTATTTGGCATTGGAGCAAATACTCCATCATTATTCCAAAAAATTGAATTTAATATATTTAAATTTGCACTATTAATTAGACCTACCGTCATATCACCAGTATTATTAACAATTGTTGAATTAATAAGATTCATATTAATATCACCTACGATAAGCCCTAAAGGCTCGCCCATTGATAATGCTGCGCCAAAATCACCATTATTACTTGAAATCAATGTTTTCTCTATAAATATACTGCCTGATAAAGCGCCTATTCCTGCTCCAATATTAGCTGTATTATTAAAAATAGTTGTATTATACATGTTTAATGATAGTGGTGAATCTTCAAATGAAAAACCACACAATATACCTCCGCCTCCATTAAGGTAATACATATTGGTTCCAACATAATTATTGGATATTTGTACATCAAGTAGTGTCGATGATCCGCCATTCACTGCAATCCCTCCTCCACCTAGCGCATCTCCATCTGGAATAATATTATTATCAATAACAGTTGACTCAATAGTTGCAGATGAATTAATCAAACCAATACCTGCGCCTACATTACGTGCACTATTATTCGTTATATGCAAATTTTTAAGATATGGACTTGAATTAATAATAGAAATCCCACCGCCTCTTAATACATTCGTAATTAGGCTATCAAATGCAACAGGATCTGCTGCTAGACTAAGAAAATCATCAAAGGAGACGCCTCTGCCATATCCATTAGTAATAGTCAATCCAATTAGTGATGCATCGCTATTTTCAATTGTAATAGTTGATAGGGAATCTACCCCTTCAATAATAGGCTGCACTTCTAAACCTATCGCAGATCGAAGAGTAATAGATTTATCTAAAAAATGTATATTTTCTTGATAAATCCCCTCACCTACCTCCACTGTATCTCCATTACTTGCAAAAAATATTGCATTTTGAATTGAAGTATATTCAGTGGGAACGAAAAAAATATTATCAGGATATGTACAGCTTCCATCATGAAAAATTGCATTTTCATCAAAATTTTCTGCATTAATATCTGTGCAACCTGAGCATGTTAAGTTATTATTTGATGCATCATCATCACATATTCCACATTCATCTAATTGTAAAAAACCAAAGCAAGTTCCAGAACAATCCATATTCATATTGTTGCCAAAACATATTCCGCAATCATCTATATCATTATTGCCTCCATTACATACTTCGCAATCATCGCATTCAGCAATCCCATTTTCTTCTCCCAAACAATCTACATTGGATAAATTAAGCGTATAAATCCACTCATTTGGGTTTGCATTATCAATATTGATTTGCTCAAAATTAATTGGAATATCAATTGGCATATAGTTACTATCTAAATAAAAGAATTTATCAATATCTGTTATTTGTATTTGAAATTCATTCAATCCATTTGATAAAAAATTTAATTTTGAAATATTTTCAGCATTAAAATTTGCAGGCAATTCAATGCTAGTACGCCTATAGCCTCCATTATACGGAAACTCAAATTGATTTAATCCATGAGTATTTAAATATTGCATACAATCATCAAAAAAATGATATTGATAAGGCTAAATTATCATTTTCGCCATATGATATACCATTATAACTAATATATACATAATTACGAACATCACTCATTTCAACTGTTGCTGGATTTGCCTCTTGTTCATATCGATCTTCATTAATAAGTTCTTCTCCCATAAGGCGATAAGTCCATGGCCATGCATCCATTATCCACTCACGGGGATTGAGCTCTATATTCCAATAAGGCATTAGCTGAAATTTATAATCAGATATGCCTGTATCTGTAAAATTACAATTTAATGTTGCATTTTTTAAAATAGGATGCCTTCCAATTTTATTGCCATTAAAATTGGTAGTCGTATGGCTCGGGCCCTGAAAAATTTCAGATATTATGTCGCCATTTTCATCTAAAGTAACTTCATACATCCATTCAATATCTGTAGTACGACCATAGCTAAACATTAAATCTGCTAACCCTAGACCAACTCGACTATCTTCATTTGAAAATATCATAGAATAGGTGATTTTTTTATTATTGCCTATTTCATTGATTTGATAAAATAATGCTAATGGAATATCGGTGTGTGTACTTTCATTCCATGACAGCAAATCTCTTCCATACAAAATAGGAGAGTGCAATAATACATCAGAATCTATATTAATGGATGACATGTCTATAATATTAGCTGATTCGATATGAATAGTATCGGCGCCTATACTAGATTTATTATAATTAAACTTAAATTCAATTGAATGTTCTCCCGCAGTTAAAGAACCTAGGGAAACATGATATTCATGATTGGTATTTCCAGCATATAATACAATATCTTGATTATAATTATCCCAATCACCATCAACCGCAACCACTAATGTAGCAGATTCTGAATCTTGTAATGACCAATTGGTATTAGTAGAGGCTGTAAGTGTTAATAGAAATTCATTATCCTGTTCAACTTGATAAATGAAAGGATCTGAAATTTCATTGGGGGCTAAATCAACTGGAAATTGAGCACATAAAATTTGAATAAAATTCAATACTAATATGAGACGTAATATTTTAATTATTAACCTTCTAAAATAATATTAATAATGAGAATAATATCTAATATATTTACAAATCCATCTTCATTTAAATCAGAACATGAATCATAATCTGCTGCTAAAATAAAATTGACAATCGATATAATGTCTAAAATATTAACAATTTGGTCATTATTGATATCTCCATTTACAGTATTCAAACAATCAATACTACAAGTAAATTCTATTGTATTACCAGGATAACCAATATCAGTAATATGTAAGCCTCCTGGGCCTCCTCCATGTAAAAAACTGGATGGGTTTGTATCATCAGAAATTTCTATTCTGCCAGTTTGTGAACTAAAAATTGCATTATTAATTGTGCCATTATTATTGCTGGTGCCATTTTGTCTATAAACATATATTTCATCAGGTGGACCTAAGCCATTACCGCCAACATCCCATCCTTCAAATAATTCTCCTTCTCCGTATGTATCTAATGTATCAAGTATGCCATTTTCATTAATATCCAAATTAATTCTAAATATAAGCATCCCATCATTATTCCCAGGTAAATTACTATCATACATTCCTTCTTGCTGCCTATATTCTACAACAAAATGTTGTGTATCAGAATAGGGTGAACGAATTTGAAAACAATTATTATCTGGTGATGAAGATGGGTTGAGCTCATAAATTCCAGATGTCTGTATTATAGGACAATCAATCCAATTGAAATATCGATATTTAGTCCATGCTGATGGATATTGTGGCGTAGAAGTATTCCATCCCATAATATCCCATTGCCCGATTGGTGTAATTGGGATATCTCCTCCAACATCAAAATAACGATATAAATCTGGAGCTCCCAAACTATGACCAAATTCATGGCATAAAACAGATGCGGTAAAATATCCTCCAGAGGCTAAATTCAAATTATATCCATCTACCAAAGCATCATTAATATAAACATCATGAATATATAATGACCACCGATGTGGCCATAGAAGCTCTGCCCATCCATCTGGAGACCCATATACTAAAAAATGTAACATTGTCCACATAACCATCATCATCACCATCTATGTCTAAGTCGTCAGGAACTTCTGATTCAA